>DASTWP010000021.1:0-3848 GCA_035765835.1 Solirubrobacteraceae bacterium | reverse complement strand
GCGCCATCAGCCCGAGCAGCGCGTAGAGCAGCAGCGCGGCGGCGATCCCCGCGACCGAGGAGCCGGCGAGGGCGCCCGCGATGCTCGCCCCGGCGCCGATCGCGACCGCCAGCGCCGCCCCGGTGCGGTCCGGCATCCGGCTGACCGCCAGCCAGACCGCGGTCGCCGCGGGCAGCTCGGTCGCGCCCTTCGTCTGCAGCGCGGCGAGCGCGACCGCGACGAGCCCGAGCGCCACGACGGCGCCGGCCTGGAGCCGGCGCTCGCGGTCGAGGCGGCCGCTGCGGATCGTCAGCGCCACGAGCAGGACGTACACGCACAGCGCCGCGAGCACGCCCGCGGAGCGCCCCGAGGTGGACGGCGCGGGCTCTCCGCTGACGATCGCCGCCACGGCGATCGTCACGAGCGCCCACGCCAGCGGGCGCAGCTGCGCACGGCGCTGCTCGCGGCGCGTCTGCGCCAGCGCGAGAGCCGCCGCGACGCGGCGGCTCTGCGGAGCCCGATCGAGCGGCCCGGCCATGCGCAACGCGACTCTAGACCGACGGCACGAGCGGCTGCGAGCGGCGCAGCGCGCCGGTCGCGCGCAGCGCGCGGACCTCGAGGATCAGCAGGCGCGCGAGCGCCTCGCCGAGCGCCATCAGCACGAAGCCCCAGACCCACCCCTGGGGCGCGATCCGGTGCGCCGCGCTGAAGTGCGCGATCGCGGGGCCGGCGCCGTGGCTCGCGGCGAGGACGAACGCAAGGCGCGAGCCGACACCCGCGACCCACAACGCCGCCGCGGCGCCGCCGGCGCGGGCCCGGGCGACGCCGTCCTCGGCCACCCGCACCCGCGTGGCCAGCGCGCAGAGCGAGCCGAGCGTGAGGCCGGCGGCGGCGAGGACGGCGATCAGCGCGACGCTGTCGCCGGACGTCGGCAGCGAGTGCAGGTAGGCGTGCGCGGCGAACGCGATCAGGACGAGCGGGAGCACGAGGCTGCGCAGGTCCAGCCGGCGCTCGCGGATCTGGCGCAGGACCAGCAGGACGATCACGGCGTTGACGATGTAGTCGGTGGTGCTCATGGCGCGGATGCTGGCGGCCGGGCGGCCGCGCGTCGTCGGCCCACGGGTTGATCCGCGGGTTGATCCGCGCCGGCTGCTAGCTGCCGAAGTGGAACGAGCGCAGCGGCAGCTTCACCGCGCCGGTCGACCCGGCGGAGTCGAACGTCGGCACGCGTGCCGAGCGCGGCACGCGCAGGTCGATGTCGGCGCCGGTGCGGTCGTGGGGACCACCGGGGGTGATCAGCACGCGGCGCCCGTAGGCGGTCCGGCCGCCCTCGCTGAACTGGTACTGGAGCTGGTAGCCGGGCTGGTTGGCGATCCGCGCGCGGCCCTCCTGGCGCAGCAGGAAGCCGGGCACGCTGCGCCGCATCTCCCCGGTGAGGCGCGTGGCGATCGCGAGCAGCTGCGCGCTGACGTCGCCCCGGTAGGGCGGCACGAGCAGCGGGCGCACCACGAAGCTCGAGGAGCCGTCGGCGGTCTCGAGGCGGAGCACCTCGCCGGCGCGCGGCGCGGTGCGGTGCAGCGGCGCGGCGTACTGCACGTTGAACGGGGCCGCGGTCCGGTCGACCTGCGCGGTCTGCACGCCGGCGCCGCGCGTCGCGACCAGGACGATCGCCAGCAGCACGAGCGCGGCGGCGCCGGCGGCCAGCGCGAGCCGCGCGACGCGCGGCAGCGCGCGCACGCGCGGCCCGAGCATCTCGGGCAGCGTGGGGCCGAACTCGGGCCGGACGATCGACATGGCGGCCAGTGTAGGCCGCACCGGCCCGCGCTCACGCCGCGGCGGCCAGCCCGATGACCTTCAGCCGCCGGCTCAGCGCCTGCATCGCGAACGCGCGCGTCTCGGCGACGCTCGTGCCGAAGATCTCGGCGTCGTCGGCCTGGTCGGCGGGGATCCACTTCGGCCGCAGCACGGCCTCGGCGATCGGCGCGACCTCGCCGAGCGCACGCTGGATCGCCTCCCCGTAGCGGTCGTCCTCGCGCGCCATGTCGCGCAGGAAGCGCGCGCCGAAGGCCACGTGGCGGTGCTCGTCGCGGGCGACGTTCGTGAAGCCCTCGACGAAGCCCGGCAGCGTGCCCATGCGCTCGTTGTAGTCGATGATGAAGTGCTGGCCGGTGAGGGCGAGCATCCCCTCGATGATCATGTGGTAGATCGTGATCGCCTCGACGAGCGCCTCGCGGTCCTCCGGCTCGGCCGCCAGGCGGTCGACGCGGCGCTTGAGCATCTCGTCGAAGAGCTCGCCGAACTCGGGGTTGATGTGCTCGCTGGTCTCCGCCAGGCGGCCCTCCAGGCCGTCGGCCTCGAGCACGCCGACCTCGGCGTAGAAGCGGTCGAAGAACGCGACGTGGCGGGCCTCGTCGGCGATCTGCGTGCAGAGGAAGATCCGCATCTCCTCGTCGGGCGCCGCGCGCATGATCGGGCCGAGCTCGGCGGCGACGCGCTGCTCGCCGACGAAGAACGAGCTCAGGCCGTACATGCGCGCGACGCGCTCGTCCGGCGGGATGCGCTCGTGCCAGTCGATGCGGTCCTGCGTGAAGTCGATGTCCTGGGTCGCCCAGTGCTGGCGCTCCCAGAGCCGGTAGAGCTCGCCGTAGCTGAGCAGGTTGGTCTCGCCCCGGTCGGCGGACTCCTGCAGCGCTGGGTCGCTGGTGGCGCGGAAGTCGAGACGCTCGGTGCGGGAAGGGGTGGGCTGCTCGCTCATGGCGCGAGCGTACCGCGGAGCCTGGCTGGCCGGCCAGCTACTTGACGACGAGCCGCGCGGTCGGCCTGCCGCCGTCGACGGTCACCGCGTAGGAGCCCTTCTTCTGGCCGCCGAGGATCACCGTCGCGCCGCCGCCGGGCGGCACGGTCATCTTCACGCGGTGCGGGAGCGCGACGTGCACGACGTGCTGGCGGTCGTCGTCGGAGCGGCACGTCAGCGCGATGCGGATGAACGCCGGCGCCGTGACGAGCGCCGGCGTGGCGGTCGTGCCGCGGAGGTCGTAGACGACCTGCGTCGCGATCGGGTTCTCGTCGCCCGCGCCGCCCTGCCCGGACTCGCCGACCGTGACCGTGCGGCTGCCCCCGGGAGCGGACGTTCCCGAGCCTGCGTTACCAGCGCACCCGGCGAGGATCGACGAAAGTACGAGCAGCGCCACGAACAAGTGCAACGAGCGGGTAAGACGGCCGACAAAGGTGCTGCAAACAGTCCAAAGCAGCCCACGGCCATGTCCCCGCTGATCACGCATCCCCTGCACCTCGACCGCCACCGCCGGCGGGTCTGGGTCCTGGGCCAGCGCTGCCATCACGGCGCGATCGGCGCGCTGCTGGTGGGCGTCGGCGCCTTCCTGATGGCGCACGACCGCAAGGACCTCTCGCTGTGGTTCCGGCCCGGCTGGCAGCAGCAGCCGTAGTCCTCGCGCCGGCGCCGCACCCGCCTCACTCCCCGATTGAGAACAGCGCTTCGAGGTCGTGCTTGGAGAAGACCTCGAAGGCGACCATCGTCTGCGTGCGGCCGACGCCCGCCAGCTTCGCGATCCTGCCGTTCACGACGTCGGCGAGCTGCTCGTGGCGCGGCACGCGCACGATCGCGACGAAGTCCCACTCGCCGGTCACGGAGTAGGCCTCGGCGACGCCCGGCAGGTCGGCGAGCGCCCCGCCGAGCGTCGACAGCGCGTCGCGCTCCGCCTCGATCAGTACGACGGCGTGGGTCACGGACGGACCGTGTGGCTCTGCCCGGGGTCGAGCACGATCACTTCCGCGTGCCCGGCCTGCTCGACATCGGCCTTGAACGCCTGCGCGTCGGTCTCGATCGGCGGGAACGTGTCGTAGTGGCA
>DASTWP010000020.1:0-3623 GCA_035765835.1 Solirubrobacteraceae bacterium | reverse complement strand
GGCTCCGAGCGCATCCGCGGCCACGGCATCCCCGAGGCGATGGAGACGATCCTGCTGCGCGGCAGTCGCATGGAGCCGCGCCTGGCCGTGCTCAAGCCGCTGTCGAGCGCGATCAGCATCGGCTCCGGCGGGCCGTTCGGCGCCGAGGGCCCGATCATCGTCACCGGCGGCGCCGTCGGCAGCATCGCCGGCCAGCTGCTCGACCTCACCGCCGCCGAGCGCCGCGCGCTGCTCGTCGCCGGCGCCGCGGGCGGCATGACCGCCGTCTTCGGCACGCCGCTCGCCGCGCTGCTGCTCGGCGTCGAGCTGCTGCTGTTCGAGTGGCGGCCGCGCTCGGCGGTGCCCGTGGCGGTCGCGGCGGCCGTCGCCGAGGTCTGCCGCGAGGCGCTCGCGGCGCACGGGCTGCTGCCGCACGCCCCGCTGTTCCCGCTGCCCCACGTCTCGACCGCGGTGCTGCCGGCGGCCGTCGCGGGCGGCGCGCTCGTGGTCGGGATCGCGAGCGGCGCACTGGCGTGGCTGATGACGCGGGCGGTCTACGCCGCGGAGGACGCGTTCATGCGCCTGCCGCTGCACTGGGCCTGGTGGCCCGCGCTCGGCGGCGTCGTGGTCGGCATCGGTGGGCTCATCGACCCGCGCGTGCTCGGCGTCGGCTACACGACGATCGCCGACGAGATCGCCGGGCGCCTGGCGATCGGCGCGCTCGTCCTGCTGCTCGTCTTCAAGCTGATCGTCTGGGCGGTCGCGCTCGGCTCGAACACCAGCGGCGGCATCCTCGCGCCGCTGCTGATGCTCGGCGCCGCCGTCGGCGCGCTGCTCGGCCACCTGCTGCCGGGCGCCCCCGCCGGCACCTACGCGGTGCTCGGCATGGCCGCCGCGCTGGCGGGCGTCACGCGCTCGCCGCTGACGAGCATCGTCTTCGCGCTCGAGCTGACGCACGACGTCGGCGCGCTGCTGCCGCTGCTGATCGCGTGCACGGTCGCGCACCTCGCAAGCGTGCTCGCGCTGCGCCGCTCGATCCTGACCGAGAAGGTCGCCCGCCGCGGCTACCACGTCAACCGCGAGTACGAGGTCGACCCGCTCCAGGCGCTGTTCGTGCGCGACGTGATGGCGACCGACGTCCTGACGATAGAGCCCGACACCGAGGTCGGCGAGCTGCACGCGCGCCTGCCCGAGGGCTCGCCCGAGCGCCGCCAGCGCCTCTACCCGGTCCTCGACGCGGCCGGGCGCCTGGCGGGCGTGCTGCCGTGGTCGGACGTCGTCGCCACGCGTTACGCACGCGTCGAGATCGATGCGGGCGAGCTGGCGCGGCCGCCGGTCGTCGCCTTCGCCGACGAGACGCTGCGCGACGCCGCCGACCGCATGGTCGCGGGCGGCCACGGCGTGCTGCCGGTGGTCGAGCGCGAGGCCGCGGATCGCCTCGTCGGCCTCGTCAGCCAGTTCGACCTGCTGCGCGCGCACGAGCGCGTGCTCGTCGAGGAGCGCCGCCGCGAGCGGCCGCTCGCGCCGCGGCGGCTGGCCCGCGCGCGCCTGGGCCGCACGCCCGCGGGGATGGAGGGCACGGCGGCGTGAGCGCGCGGCGGCCGACGGACGCCGACTACGCGCGCCTGCTGGCGTTCCGGACCGAGCTGCGGCGCTTCGTGCGCTGGAGCGAGGGCGCGGCGACCGCGCACGGCCTCACGCCGGCGCTGCACCAGCTGCTGCTCGCCGTGCGCGGCCACGACAGCCCTCCCGGCCCGACGATCGGCACGATCGCCGAGGCGCTGCTCGTCCGCCACCACACTGCCGTCGAGCTCGCGCAGCGGGCCGAGCGCGCCGGCCTGCTCGAGCGCTGCCGCGACGAGCAAGACCATCGCCGCGTGCATCTGCGGCTCACCGAGCGCGGCGCGAGCGCGCTCGAGGCGCTGAGCGTGCTGCACCTGCGCAACATCGCGCCGCTCGCGCAGCGCCTCGAAGGCCTCGCGGGCTAGATTCGGCGACTCGAGGCGATCATCGCGGCGCTCGAGGAGCGCCGGCCAGAGCCGCCGAGTTGCAGGAGCTCTCTGGTCGCCGGCTCGCACGCCCGTCGCAGCCCGAGCCCCGGCAGAGAGATCTCCGGAGGACACCTCGGTGGTCGTGGATTGCCGCCGATTAGGATCCTGCCGGTGCGCATCGATCATGTCGTCTATGGCACGCGCGATCTCGACGCTGCGGCCCGACGAGTCGAGGAAGCCGTGGGTGTCGCGGCGATCGCCGGCGGCTATCACGAGGGTCTGGGGACGCAGAACCGGATTGTTCCGCTGAGTGACGGAACCTACATCGAGCTATTGGCCGTCGCTGATCCGGATGAGGCCAGGCGCTCGCCGGTCGGCGCGGCGCTGGAGGCAGCAATCGAGGCCCAGGACGGACTGCTCGGTTGGGCGGTTGCGGTTCGCGACCTCGATCCGGTCGGCGCTCGTCTTGGGACGCCGATGAGCACGATCACCCGCGAAGGAATGACCGCACGTCTGACGGGCGTCGCGGAGTCGCTGAACGAGCCCTACCTCCCGTTCTTCATCGAGCGTCCGGCGGATCCGGAGAGCGAGCTGACCCAGAGCGGGGCCGACGGGATCAGCTGGATCGAGGTCGCAGGCGACGCTCGGCGGCTCAAGGAGTGGCTTGGCGAAGCTCAACTGCCGGTACGGATCGTCAGCGGCGATGCCGCCGTCCTCGCCGTCGGAATCGGGGAGCGCGAGCTTCGAACTCGATAGCCGGCCGCACGCGAGTGCAGTCGGGGTCGGTGCCGGCGTTTTCCGGTGAGGGGCATCTCGCCGGCCACGCGGGCGCACCTGGGCTGCCCACCGCCTCTCACGGACTCGTAGGCCCCCTTTTCGAGGTCAGCGCCAGGCCACGGCGGCGAGCAGCCGCTGCGCGGATTCTGCGAGCCGCTCGCGTGTGAACGTGCCCTCGAGCAGCAGGCGGCCGTGCTCCTCGCAGACGCTCAGGATCATCCGCGAGAGCACCTCGGCGTCGATCGTGTGCGGCGGCACTGCGAGCCGGTCCGCGCCCCACTCCACCAGCCGGCGCAGGCGGCGCTCGGCGGCGGCGCGGCGGCGGTCGACGGCGGCGCGCACCGCGACCGGCGCGCCCTCGGGCGGCAGCAGCGCGAGGCGCCACGTGAGCGGCTCGGCCGCGACCGCGTCGAGGAAGCCGGCGACGCCGGCGTGCAGCAGCTCGCGCGGGTCACGCCCGCCCGGGTCCGCCGGGATCAGCGCGTCGAGCCGGCGCTCGGTGCGGCGCTGCTCGCGGCGCAGCAGCGCCAGCAGCAGCAGGTGCAGGCTCGGGAAGCTGCGGTAGACCACGACGCGGTCGACGCCCGCGCGCCGCGCGACGGCCTCCATCGACAGCGCGCCGAAGCCGTCCTCGGCGAGCACGGCGAGCGCAGCGTCGAGCAGCTGGCGGCGGCGCTCGCGCTGCGGCACGCGCGGCGCGCGCGCCCTCGCCGGGGCGGCGCCGCTCACGCCGCGGCCTTCGCGGCCGGGGGCAGCAGCGCGAGCATCCCGCGCGCCGCGGCGGCCATGCGCTCGGGCGGATAGCGGCGCGGGTGCGCGAGCGCGAGCCGCGCCGCGTCCTCAGCGGCGGCGATCAGCAGGTGCGCGAGCACCTCG
>DASTWP010000019.1:0-4770 GCA_035765835.1 Solirubrobacteraceae bacterium | reverse complement strand
GCCGGCTGGCCGGGCGTCGAGTGGCTGATCGTCGGGCTGCGCAACGGCGGCGAGCCGGACGTGCGCAGCTACCGGATCGACGAGGGGCGCATCAGCGAGGTCGGTGTCGAGGTGCGAGACGCCTGACATCGCCGGTTCGCTCGTCTGCCCGTCGTGCGCCTCGACGCACCCGCTCGAGGAGCGCTTCTGCCCCGATTGCGGCATGCCGCTCACCTACGTGGCCGACGAGGTCGCGATCGAGGAGCCGGTCAGCGCGGCGCACGCGCGCGCACGCAAGATCAAGAGGCAGTTCAGCGACGGCCCGCTCGTGCGCGTCGCGGGCGCGCGCAACCAGGCGGAGGCCGAGCTGATCCAGGGCCTGCTGCTCGAGGAGGGCGTGCCGAGCATGCTCCAGCGGGCGCGCGGCTTCGACGTTCCCGACATGCTCGCCGCAGGCCCGCGCGACGTGCTCGTGCCGAGCTCGGGCGTGGTGACGGCGCGCGAGGTGCTGCTGCAGGCCGACATGCTCGGTGACACCGGCCGCGCCGTCGAGCATCCGGCGCGGCTGCTGCTCGGCCTGCTCGCGACGGCGGCGCTGGTCGCGCTGATCCTCTGGATCGGCACGGACGTTCTCGCCTAGCCGTGGCCGCGCGCAATGCGCGCGAGCTGCGCGCGCCAGGTGCCCTCCGTGGCGCGCAGCGCCCGCCCGCCGAACGCGCGCTCGAGCGCCTGCCGCGGGCGGCCTGGCCGCGGGTCGAGCAGCAGCGACAGCAACGCCCGCTCGCCCTCCTCGCGCGCGAGCGGGTCGACGAGCGTCGGGCCGAGCAGCAGCGCGTCGGCCGCCGCGGGCGGGAAGGCCGGCTTCGGCCCCTCGTGCAGCCGCCGCGCGATCGCCGGCCGCGCGTGCTCCGCCTGCCCGCTGAGCCACGACGCGGCGCCTGTGTGCAGCCACGCCCAGCGCCGCGCGCGCAGCAGCCGCCGCGGGCGATGCGGGGGCGGCAGCCGGCGGTTGCTCGCGCCGATCGCGACCCGGCAGTAGAGCGTGGCGGGCACGAGCTCGAGCATCTCGCGCGAGCCGGGCGCGCCCGACGCGCGGGCCGCGAGCAGGCGCGGCGCCAGCACGTGGATCTCGCTCGCCGTGCACCAGCCGGCGATGTAGCGGCGCGCCGCCGGGTGCGCGCGGCGCCGCGCGAGCACGAGCGGCGGCTGCGCGACGTCCAGCTGCGCGGGTGAGCTGTGCACGACGACGCCGATCCCCTCGGGCCGCACCGGCAGGGCGCCGGCGAGGGCCTCGCGCGTGCGCTCGAGCAGCTCGAGCAGCGCCACGACGTCGTCCAGCTCGGCGGCGTCGTGGCGGGCGGTGAAGGCGGGGGAGGCGGTCTCGACCCAGGGCACTCCCCTGTACTCCTCCTAGCGGGGGCGGTGTCCCTGCACTTCGACCGCCTGCTGGAACGTGGGCCGGTTGACCCACTCGATCAGCGGCTGCGTGATCGCACCGAGCGGGCGCATCCGGATCGCGTCCCAGCACCACTGCGAGCCGTCCATCTTCGCGGCCTGGCAGATCGGGTCGCCCGAGTAGAGGTCCTTGTCGGTGTAGCGCGCGGCGGCCAGCAGCGAGCCCGCGAGCGCGGCGCGGCAGCGCCGCAGCGAGCCGGAGCCGCAGAACGTGCGCGCGTAGCGCTGCTTGACCTTCAGGCGCAGCACGTCGCGCAGGTCCTTCTTGACGTAGCCGTAGAACCCGTCCTGGTAGGCGGAGCCGAGGTGGCCGCCGGCGTTGTTCGGGTCGTTGTCGAGGCCGTAGGTGCTCTTCAGCGTGTCGTACAGCGGCTTGCCCATCGCGGGCTGGAAGACGGCCTGCGTGAGCAACGGCCACCACGCGTCCATCAGCCGCACGGCATCGTGGTAGTCGTAGGTGCCGTCGCGGTTGGAGTCGAAGCGCTGCGCGCCGGCCTTCTGCCACGCGCGCAGGGTGTCGATCGCGCGCTGGAGCGCCGGGTTGCGGACCTTGCCGAGCACCCGCAGCGCGAGCGGCAGGTCCTCGAGCCCGCGCAGGTCGGTCTTGCCCGCCTCCTCCATCGCGTCGATCAGGCCGGGCAGCGTCATCTTCCTGCCGCCGGCGAGCCGCATCCTGATCTGGTGGTCGAGCATCTGCGAGCGGTAGACCGAGCTGTAGAGGTTCGAGTCGGCGCCCGCGTAGCCGGCCGCCTGGCGGTTGTTCCAGCTCGTCATCCAGTCCTGGTCGATCACCTGCGGGTGCTGCGAGAACGGCGTGTACTGCGCGGTGTCGTCGTCCGGGTTCCAGCCGACCCACTCCTTCGTGGAGGCCATCGGCAGCTGCCCGGTCGTCCCTGGCTGGCGCACGGGGTTGTTGCCCGAGTTGAAGTAGGCGGTGTCGCGGTCGTCGACGTAGAACCAGTTGAACGTGTAGCCGATCTTGTAGGCGGCCTGCTGGAACGCCTGGGGCCCGGTGATCACGTCGGGGTTGTCGAAGTCGCGGAAGCCGGCGGCGGAGTCGACCTCGTGCATGTAGGTCGAGCGCAGCTGCGTGAACAGCACCGGCCTGCCCTTGTAGGTGCCGCGTGCGACCACGAGCCCGAGCTTCGTGCGCTCGGCGCGGAACGTCGCCGTGCCGGCCGGGGTCTGGTCGGCCGCGTTCGGCGTCCAGCTCTCCGTGCGCGTGAGCACCTCGATCGGCAGGCACTGGCCGCGGAAGCGGTAGTGGTCGGGGTCGCAGAGCGGCAGCGCGAAGGTGTCGATGATGTCCTCGCCCGCCGAGGTCGCGCTCCATGCGTAGTCGCGGCCGTGGCCGAGCTCGACGTACATGTTCACCCCGGGGAAGGCGGCGCCGGCGGCGTCCATCTGCGGGCCGTGGAGGTCCTCCTCCATCAGGATCTGCGGCGCGAAGTAGCCGACCTGCGGGCCGAAGACCGCCAGCGGGTGCCCGTCCGCGGAGTCCTGCGCGCCGATCACGAGCGCGTTGGACATCGCCTGCGGGAACGCGAGCAGGCCCTGCGCGGCCGCGACGTCCGGCACCTCGGTCGCGGAGTGCCCGACGCTCGCGCCCGCGCCGCCGGCGACCGGCGACTCGTTCTTCAGCGAGCCGGGGTCGGGCAGCACCTCGGCGCCGTGCGCGAAGCGCTTCGGGCGCACCTGGTAGGGGAAGCGGCCGTGCTTGACGGTCGTCGGCGCGTCGGGGTCGTCGAAGGCGGCGAACTGGAGCCAGAGCCGGTGGCCGAGCTTCTTGCCGTAGCGCGCCTGGAAGCTCTGGAGCAGCTGCGCCTGCGCCAGCTCGCGCCCGCCGCCCTTGCCGAAGATGCCGCCGATCAGCGACGCGGTCGCGACGACGTCGGTGATGTTCCAGTCGTCCGGCCCCTGCGGTTTGCCGATGGCGGCGTACTCGCCGGGCATCAGCAGCGGGTTCAGCCGCGCCTGCGCGATGTAGGCGTTGATGCCCGCGACGTAGTTGCTGACGTCGTCGTGGATCCCCTGCCCCTCGGCGCCGTACTTGACGAACGAGTCCGCCTGCGCCTGCAGGTCGGCCTCGGTGTACGGCGCGACGGCCCACTGCTCGGCGTCGAGCTCGCGGTTGGCGGGCGCCCCGCCGGCGAAGGCCGCCAGCTCACCGCGGCCGAGGTGGCGCAGCACGTCCATGAAGAACAGCCGGTCCTCGGCGGCCGCGTACCCCGCGCCGAACATCAGCCCGGCGCGCGTGGAGCCGTAGACGTGCGGCACGCCGAACTGCTTGTCGCGCACGATCGTGACGTCGCTGCGCGGGGACTCGGTGCTCGCGACGTCCTCGGGCCGGACGCCGAACGTCGCGTCCTTGAAGTACTTGCCGACGTCCTGCGGCTGCAGACCGGGCGTGGCCCACAGCAGGTCGTCGTACATCGCGAGCTGGTCGCTCGCGTGAGCGGGGCGCTGGCCGGTGGCCTCGAACTGCGCGAGCTGGACCGCGTTGTCGAAGCCGTTCGTGCCGGGCGGCAGGATGTCGCGGAAGCCGCCGTAGTCGTTGGTCCCGTACGGCTGTGGCGTGACGTCGGCGTTCGCGATCGGCGCGCCGAGCATGAAAGCGGCCGCGACGAGCGCGGCCACGGTCGCGGCGGTCTTCACGAACGGCAACTTATCGGTGCAACGGCTACGGCGCGCCGGTCGCAGCGGCGTCGCGCTCGTAGGCGAGCTCCGTGCGCACGCCGAGCGCCGTGAGCGTGTCGTGCGCGTCGTCGAGATCGCGCGCGCCGAGGACGGCGTGCGCGAGACGGGCCGCGGAGCCGATCGCCACGTCGCAGTCGAAGAACCACAGCCGCCCGCCCGCGGGGGTGAGCTGCACGCTGCGCCGCCCGCGGCGGATGGTGGCGACGCCGGTCTCGCCGCGCGCGCAGCGCAGCGCCATGGCGCTCGCCTCGGTCGGCACGGCCTCGACCGCGCGCTCGAGCAGCGCGAGCGCGTCCGCGCCCGGCGCGCGGTCGCCGCGCGCGCCGCCGGCCTGCGCGACCTCGGCCAGCCGCTCGCCGACCTCCGCCGGCGTCAGCTCGCCGTCGCAGCCGGCGCCGAAGACCGCACCGAGCACGCTTACGCCGCGCTCGCGCAGCCGCGGCGCCGCCGCGAGCACGATCGCGTCCGCCAGCGGGCTCGCGAGCCCGGGCTCGCCGCCGTGGGCGAGCACGTCGCCGCCGACGTCGAGCAGGACCACCAGGTCGCAGCCGAGATGCGCCGCGGTTGCGTCGAGCCCCGCGGCGACGACGGCGGGGCCGGGGTTGGGGTCGATCAGGACCGTCGGCTCACCGAGGAACG
>DASTWP010000018.1:0-3249 GCA_035765835.1 Solirubrobacteraceae bacterium | reverse complement strand
GGCCCGGGGGCCGGCCGCCCGCGACCGCTCCTAGCGCGTGCCCTGGTCGGCGAGCTTCGCCACCGTGGCCACGTTGCTCTTGTCGATGAAGCCGGGGCCCGTGAGGACCGGCTGGCCGCCACCGACGGTGTTGGCGTTCGTGATGTACAGCTTCAGGAACACGATCGGCAGGTAGCCCTGCAGGTACTGCTGCTGGTCCACCGCGAACTCGATGTTCCCGGCCTTGATGTCGTTGATCACGTCGGGGCTGACGTCGAAGGTCGCGAGCTTCGCGCTCGAGCTGGCGCCCTTGATCGCCGTCTTCGCCGCCTCGGCGATGTCCGGGTTCAGCGCGATGACCGCGTCGAACGACTTGTCGGCCTGGAGCTTGGACTTGATCTCGGTCTGGGTCGTGGCGATGTCCGCCGTGCCCTTGACCTGGATGTCCGTCACCGTGCCGCCGAAGCCCTCCTTGACGCCTTGGCAGCGCTGCTGCAGGCCGATGTTGTTCTGCTCGTGGATGACGCAGAGCACCTTCTTGACGCCGAGCGCCTTGAGCCGCTGGCCCGCCGCGCGGCCGGCGACGACCTCGTCCTGGCCGACGTGCGTGATCGCGCCGAGCTGCTTGAAGTACTGCTCGCCCGAGTTCAGCGTGATCACCGGGATGCCGGCGGCCCGGGCCTGCGCCACCGCGCCCTTGATCGCGTCGTAGTTCGGGACGGAGACCGCCAGGCCGTTGACCTTCTGCGACACGGCGGCGGAGATCAGCTGCGCCTCCTTCTGCGGGTCGTTGTTCGACGGGCTCCAGATCAGCTTGACGCCCTCGTCCTTGGCCGCCTGCTGGGCACCCTTCTTGACGACCGACCAGAACGACCCCTCGTCGCTGTGGGTGACCATCGCGAACGTCAGGTTGCTTCCCTGCGTCAGATTCACGGTCGACTTGCCCGTAGATGTCGACGCGCTGGTCGACGTCGAGCTCTTCTTGCTGGACCCACCGCAGCCCGCAACCACCAGCGCGGCGACTAGCAGGGCCAGCACTCCGAGACTTCCGAGTGCTCTCTTCATGTCTGTGCAACCTCTCTTTCGGGAGCCCGTGCCGTGAGGTACTCGATGCTCCTGCGCACATCGAGGACCGGCCCGTCACCAGCCGGCGGCTCCTGCCCGGTGATGGCGGTGTCCTGCTCGAGCACGAGCGTGCGCTCGTACCCCGCGTCGTCCAACGCCCGGATCACCTCCGAGATCCGCGCGTCGCCCTCCCCCAACGGGCGGAACAGCCCCTGCTGGGTGGCGTTCACCAGCGACAACTCGCCCGCGCGCAGGCGTGCGGCGATCGCTGCGTCCACGTCCTTGAGATGGACGTGGGCGATGCGCCCGCCGTGCTCGCGCACGAAGTCGACGGGGTCGATGCCCCCGATCAGCAGGTGCCCGGTGTCCAGGCACCAGCCTGCCCCTGTCTCTTCCAGCAGCCGCGTCACGTCCGCCTCGCGCTCGATCAGCGTGCCCACGTGCGGGTGCACCGCCAGACGCAGCCCGTAGCCTGACACGTGCGCGTCCAGCGCCTCGAGATTGGCGACGAGCCGGCTCCACTCGGCGCCCGTGAGCCGGCGGGGCGCGCCCCAGAGCTCGTCCTGGAGCACGGCGGCGACGAGCACCTCCGCGCCGGCGGCGGCGAAGAGCTCGGCCATCCGCGTGACGCGCTCGCGGGCGGGCGCGAGGTCCTGCTCGTGCAGCACGACCGGCACGAAGCCGCCGACGAGGCCGAGGCCGAACTCGCCCAGCCGCGCGCGCAGCGCGGGCGCGTCCAGCGGCAGCCAGCCGATCGCGCCGAGCTCGGTCGCGTGGAGGCCGAGCGAGCGCATCTCGCCGAGCACCCGCTCGGGCGAGAGCTGGAGGCCCCACCCCGGCACCTCGCACACGCCCCACGAGATCGGGGCGCCGGCCAGCCGGCGGTGGTGCGTGGTCTCCTCCATCGTCTCCTCGGACCCTTCCTCAGCGCCCATTCCGGCGTTGGAGCGCTCTAACGCCGGAACGTACACATTGGAGCGCTCCAATGCAAGTCTTCTTATTGGAGCGCTCCAATGCCATACTCCGGCGCATGGCGGACATCGCCGCGACGGCCTCCCCGGCCCCCGACGGGCGCCGTTCGTACGTGACGATGGAGGACGTCGCACGCGAGGCCGGCGTCTCCCGTGCGCTGGTCTCGCTGGTGATGCGCGAGAGCCCGAAGGTCAGTCCTGAGCGGCGCGCGCTCGTGCTGCAGACCGCAGCCCGCCTCGGCTACCGCCCCAACGCGATCGCCCGCAGCCTGGCGAGCCGTCGCACGCAGACGATCGGCGTGCTGCTCAACGACCTGCACAACCCGTTCTTCGCCGAGCTGGCCAACGGGATCGAGGACCTCGCGTCGACCGTCGGCTACCGGATCCTGATCATCACCGGCGGGCGGCGCCAGCGGCGCGAGCGGGCGATGCTCGAGGCGCTGCTCGAGTACCGCACCGACGGGATCATCCTCGTGAGCCCGCGGATGGCCGCCGGCGAGATCACCGGCGCGCTGCACGGGCTGCCGGCGGTGGTCGTCGGGCGCGCCCTGCGCGACCAGCGCGTCGACGCGGTGATGACCGACGAGGCGCGCGGCTCGCACCTGGCGGTCGAGCACCTCGTCGCGCTGGGCCACGAGCGGATCGTCCACGTCGACGGCGGCGCCGGCGCGGGCGCGGCGCCGCGGCGGGCCGGTTACCTGCGCGCGATGAGCGAGGCGGGCCTCGCGCGCGCCGCATCGATCGTCCCTGGCGACTTCGACGAGTCCGCGGGCGCGCGCGCCGCCGCGCGGCTGCTGCGCCGCCGCGCAGAGCTGCCGACCGCGATCTTCGCCGCCAACGACCTGGTCGCCGTCGGCGCCATCGACGCCCTCGAGGCCGGCGGCGTGCGCGTGCCCGAGGACATCTCCGTCGTCGGCTACGACAACACCTTCGTCGCAGCGCTCAAGCACATGTCGATCACCACCGTCAACCAGCCGCGCCAGGCGATGGGCCGCGACGCGCTGGCGCTGCTGCTCGAGCGCGTCGACGGGCGCAGCGAGCGCAGGGTGCAGCTGCACGAGCCGACGCTCGTCGTGCGCGAGACGACGGCGCCGCCACGCGCGTGAGCGCCGGCGCCGGCGCCGTAGCGCTCGCGGCGGCGGCCCTCCTCGCCGGCTGTGGAGCAGCGGCCCCGGCGCCGCTGCCCGAGGTGGTCCAGGTCGTCGTGCCGCACGGGCCGGTGGAGCGCGACGTG
>DASTWP010000017.1:0-18560 GCA_035765835.1 Solirubrobacteraceae bacterium | reverse complement strand
CGAGTGCACGTCGACGGTCACGCGGCGCTCCTGCATGCACTCGAGCAGGCCCGACTGCGTCTTCGGCGACGCGCGGTTGATCTCGTCGACGAGCACGACGTTCGCGAAGATCGGGCCGGGGCGGAACTCGAAGCGGTCCTCCCGCTGGTTGTAGACGTTCGTGCCCACCACGTCGGCCGGCAGGAGGTCGGCGGTGCACTGGATGCGCGCGAACTGCAGGTCGAGCGCGCGGGCCAGCGCACGCGCGAGGGTGGTCTTGCCGACCCCCGGCAGGTCCTCGACGAGGATGTGGCCCTCGGCGAGCACGCACACCAGCAGACGCTCGAGCAGGGCGGGCCGCACCTCGACCGCCCCGGAGATCGCGTTGGTCAGGCGCTGCGCGAACGCGACGGCGCGCGAGACCTCGGCGCCGTCGACGCGTCCGGGGGGCTCGTCGACCGCGGCCATCTCCTACGCGCCGGTCCTCGCGGGCGCGCGCAGCTCGGAGACGGCCTCGAGCACCGCGCGCGCCACGTCGGCCTTCGTGGCCCGCGGCACGTGGCGCTCGCCCGCGGCGGTGATGATCGTCACCTCGTTCTCGACGCTGTCGAAGCCGATGCCCTTCCCGGCGACGTCGTTGACGACCACCGCGTCGAGCGCCTTGCGCGCGAGCTTCTCGCGGCCGTAGGCGATGGCGCCCTCGCCCGCCTCCGCGGCGAAGCCGACCAGCACCTGCCCGGGCCGGCGCGCGGCCGCGAGCCCGGAGAGGACGTCGGCGGTCGGCTCGAGGCGCACGGTCAGCTCGTCGCGGCCGCCCTTCTTGATCTTGCCGGCCGCGGGATCGGCGGGGCGGAAGTCCGCGACCGCGGCGGCCATCAGCAGCACGTCGCACGCCGCGAACTCGGCGTCGCAGGCGGCCTTCAGGTCGGCCGAAGTCACGACGTCGAGGTAGCGGACGCGCGGGTGGCGCGGCAGCGAGACGTTGGCCGCCACCACGGTCACCTCCGCGCCGAGCGCGGCGGCCTCCTCGGCCAGGGCGAAGCCCATCCGCCCGCTCGAGCGGTTGCCGACGTAGCGCACGGCGTCGATCGGCTCGCGCGTGCCACCGGCGCTGACGAGCACACGCAACCCGTCCCAGGGCCGCTCGCCCGCGGGCACCAGCGCCTCGACCGCGGCCAGCAGCTGCGCCGGCTCGGCGAGCCGCCCGATCCCCCACTCGTTCTTGGAGCCCAGGGCCCCGGTCTCCGGGTCGATCACGGTGACGCCGCGCTCGCGCAGCAGCGCGAGGTTCGCCTGCACCGCGGGGTGCTCGTACATGTGGTTGTTCATCGCCGGCGCGACGGCGACCGGGCAGGTCGCCGCGAGCGCCGCCGTCGTCAGCAGGTTGTCGGCGTGCCCGTGCGCGAGCTTGGCGATCGTGTTGGCGCTCGCGGGCGCGATCAGCAGGACGTCGGCGTTGCGGACCAGCTCGAGGTGGCTGACAGGATCGTGGGACGCAGGCGGCTGGTCGGGGAACGCGCCGCGCGCCGGGTCGCGCTCGAACTCGTCGACCAGCACCGGCGCGCCGGTCAGGCCGGCGAACGAGGCTGCGCCGACGAAGCGCTGCGCCGCCGGCGTCTGCACCACGCGCACCGCGTGCCCCGCCTTGGTGGCGAGGCGCACGAGCTCCAGCGCCTTGAAGGCGGCGATCCCGCCGCTGACGCCGAGCAGTATGCGGGCCATCTGCGCTCCCTCTCCGGCCCGGGCGAGGCGCCCGGTGTCGCTGCTACCGGTACTGGTACTTGATCTTGCCCGCAGCGACCTCTTCCAGCGCGATCGTCAGGTAGTTCTTCGAGCCGCTGTCCACCATCGGGGGAGGGAACTCGTCGAACGTGCCCTCGCCGAGGTTGTGGTAGTAGGAGTTGATCTGGCGAGCGCGCTTCGCCGCCACGAGCACGGACGCGTAGTTCGAGTCCACGTGCGCGAGCAGCGTGTCGATGCGGGGGTTGATCATGCAGCGAGTGTACCGGCGCCGCGCACGATCCTCTCGAGGTCGTCGACGGCGTCCTCGAGCCGGTCGTTGACGACGTGCTCGGCGAACTCGCCGCGGGCCGCGAGCTCCTGCCCGGCCACGCGCAGGCGCTCGGCGACCTGCTCGGGCGTGTCCGTGCCGCGGCCCACGAGCCGCTGGCGCAGCGCCTCCAGGGACGGCGGCTCGATGAAGACCTGCAGCGCCTCCGGCATCGCCTCGCGCACCTGCCGCGCGCCCTGGACCTCGATCTCGAGCACGACCGGGTGCCCCGCCGCCGTCCTGCGCTCGAGCTCCGAGCGCAGGGTGCCGTAGCGCCTGCCGGAGTAGGTGGCGTGCTCGACGAACGATCCTGCGTCGACCTCGCGCTGGAAATCGGCGTCGCTCATGAAGTGGTAGTCGACGCCGTCCTGCTCGCCCGGGCGCGGGTCTCGCGTCGTCGCCGAGACGCTCAGCTCGAGCTCCGGGATGCGCTCGCGCAGCGAGCGGATCAGCGTGCCCTTGCCGACGCCGGAGGGACCGGTGATCACGATGACGCGGGGCACGCGCTCGATTGTCGCGGGCGGCCCGGCGGCGCGAGTTAGCGGCGCAGCAGCGAGACGAGCTCGTTGCGCTGACGCTCGGACAGGCCGCCGATCGTCTTGCTCGGCGAGATCCGGCAGGTCTGCAGGATCTTCCCGACCTTGACGCGACCGTACTTCGGCACCGCGAGCAGCATGTCGAAGACCTTGGCGGTCTCCAGGTACTCGGGGGGCTCGCTGAGGAGCGTGTGGATCGACACCCGGCCGGCCTTGAGATCGCGCTTCAGCTGCGCCCGCCGCGTACGGATCTCGTTCGCACGCTGGAGCGCGTCCATGCGCTGCATCAAGGACCGCTCGGGTGCCGCCGTCTGCTTGGGTGCGGTTTCGGCGGCCGGCGGCATCGGCGGGCGAGTCTACATCTTGCGATCGGCCTGGCAAGCGAAAACGCCCAAAAATCCCTAGACCTCGAGGTGAGGTCGAGTGCTGTTCAGGCTGCTTGACGGTTTTCGGCCGATTTGCAGCGGTTTTTTTGGCCCTCTACACCAAGACGCGGGCGTTCAGCGGGCGACTTCCCCGCTCTTTGCGGAAAAAGCCGCCAGCTCGCGCGCGATCCGGGCGCCGGCCGCCGGATCCCGGAAGGTCTCCGTCCCGACCGCGACCAGCGCGGCCCCCGCTTCGAGGAACTGGGCGGCGTGCGCACCCGTCTGGATGCCGCCCATTCCCACCACCGGGATCTCCACGGCCGCCGCAACCGCGCGAACCTGCGCGAGCGCGACCGCACGGATCGCGGGGCCCGAGAGGCCGCCCGTGCCGCCACCGAGCCAGGCCCGGCCGGACCCGTCCGGGTGCGGCGCGAAGGCGCGCAGCGTGTTGATCAGCGAGACCGCGTCGGCGCCCGCCTCCTGGGCGGCGCGGGCGCAGGCCGCGACGTCCGCGGTGTTCGGCGTGAGCTTGACGATCAGCGGCTTGGCGCTGCGCGGGCGAACCTGCGCGAGCACCGCGGCGAGCTCGCGCGGGTCGGCGCCGATGTCGAGGCCGGTCTCGACGTTCGGGCAGGAGACGTTGAGCTCGATCGCGGACACCTCGTCGCGAGCGCCGACAGCCTCCACGAGCATCCCGATCTCCGCGGCCGTCGAGCCCATGACGTTCGTGATCAGCGGGACGGGCAGCCGGGCGAGCTCGGGCAGGTCCTCGGCGAGATAGCGCTCGAGGCCCTTGTTCGGCAGCCCGATCGAGTTGACCATGCCCGCAGGCGTCTCCCACAGCCGCGGCGGCGGGTTCCCCGGGCGCGGCGCGAGCGTGATCGTCTTCGAGACGAACGCGCTGAACGGGAAGTCCTCGAGCAGCGCGTCGCCGAACGCACGCCGGGCGGCGATGGCGTCGAAGGTCCCGGAGCCGTTGAGCACCGGGTGCGCGAGCTCGATGCCGAGCAAGTCGGGCATCAGTGCGCCGGCACCTGCGCGAGCAGCGTGCCGTCGAGCACGGGCCCGTCGACGCAGATCCGCGCATAGCCGCCTTCGGCAAGCGGGACGACGCAGCCGAAGCAGGCCCCGAAACCGCAGGCCATCCCCGACTCGAGCGCCAGCTGCACGGGCACGTCGCGCGCGGCGCACAGCGCCCGGACGGCCTCGAGCATCGGCGGCGGGCCGCAGGCGTAGACGGTCGCGTGCGCGTCGGCGTCGAGCTCGGCCGCCAGCAGGTCGGTCACGAGCCCCTGCCGGCCGATCGAGCCGTCGTCGGTCGCCACGCGCGGGTTCTGGAGCAGCGCGGCGCCCTCGGCGTGGGCGGCGTCGCGAAAGCCGAGCAGCGCGGGCGCCGGCAGGCCCCGCGCGAGCAGGTCGTCCTGGAGGATCGCCAGCGGCGCCGCGCCGACGCCGCCGCCGCAGAGCAGCGCGCGCCGGCCGTCCTGCGGGTCGCGGAAGCCGCGGCCGAGCGGGCCGGTGGCCCAGAGCCCGTCGCCGGCGGCGAGCGCTGCGAGGCGCTCCGTGCCCGGCCCGACGTCCTCGAGCATGAACTCGAGCATCCCGTCGGAGGAGGCGCGCAGCACGGAGAACGCGCGCGGCAGGAACGGCCGCTCGTCCCCTCCCCCGCCCCAGCGCTCGGCCGCTGCGAGCATGTAGAACTGTCCGGGCGCGGGCGACGGCCCGGCCGGGTCGGCGGCCTGGAGCACGACATACGCGCCGAGCTCGCGGCGGCCGGTCACGCGCAGCGCGCGGCGACCGAACGGCGCCGTGCTCACGCCGGAGCCGCCTTGGGGGTGCCGGAGGCCGCGGGCACCGACGGCAAAGCCGGTGGTCGACGGCGGCCGGAGGCGGGTCCCCCATCCGAATCCTTGCGATGCAGCTCCTGGAGCGAGACCACCGCCGGCTCGCCGTGCCGCGCCGCCGCGATCGCGCGCGCGGCCGCGAGGCCGCCGGAGAGCGTCGTCAGGCACGGGATCCCGCGCGCCACCGCGGCGCGGCGGATCTCCCAGCCGTCCGTGCGCGCGCCCGAGCCCGTCGGCGTGTTGACGACGAGGTCCACCTGGCCGCTCTCGATCCAGTCGACCACGTTCGGGGAGCCCTCGCCGATCTTCTTGAGCTCGAGCGCGGGGATCCCCATCCGCTCGATCGCCTCCTTGGTGCCGCGCGTGGCGACGATGCGGAAGCCGATGTCGTGCAGCGTCTGCGCGACGCCGCCCGCCGCCGGCTTGTCGGAGTCCGTGACCGTGATGAACGCCGTGCCCCCGCTCGGGAGCGCGGCCCCGGCGGCCGCCTGCGCCTTGGCGAAGGCGGTCGGGAAGTCGCGCGCGACGCCCATCACCTCGCCGGTCGAGCGCATCTCGGGCCCGAGCACCGCGTCGCTGCCCTCGAAGCGGTCGAACGGCAGCACCGCCTCCTTGACGCTGACGTGCTCGGTGTGCGGGATGCCGCCCGGCCACGAGGGCAGCTCGAGCTCCGCGATCCGCTCGCCGAGCATCACGCGGCAGGCCATCTTCGCCAGCGGGATGCCGACCGCCTTCGAGACGAAAGGCACCGTCCGCGACGCCCGCGGGTTGGCCTCGATCACGTAGAGCTCGCCGGCATGGACGGCGTACTGCACGTTCAGCAGCCCGACGACGCCCAGCCCGAGCGCGATGCCCTCGGTGTGCGCGCGGATCTCCTCGAGCATGTCCGGCCCCAGCGAGTGCGGCGGCAGCACGCACGCACTGTCGCCCGAGTGGATGCCGGCCTCCTCGACGTGCTGCATGATCCCGCCGATCCACACCTGCTCGCCGTCGCAGAGCGCGTCGACGTCGACCTCGATCGCGTTCTCGAGGAAGCGGTCCAGGAAGATCGCGCGGCCGTCACGGGCATTGCGGGTGAGGTAGTCCGCCAGCCCCTCGCGCGAGTAGACGATCTCCATCGCGCGGCCGCCGAGCACGTAGCTCGGCCGCACGAGCAGCGGGAAGCCGACGGATTCGCTGGCCTCGAGCGCCTCCTCGACCGAGTGCGCGGTCGCGTACGGCGGGGCCTCGAAGCCCAGGCGCTCCAGCAGGTCGCCGAAGCGCCCGCGGTCCTCGGCGAGGTCGATCGCCTCGACGCTCGTGCCGAGCAGCGGGACGCCGGCGTCGGCGAGCCCGGCGGCGAGCTTCAGCGGCGTCTGGCCGCCGAACTGCACGATCACGCCCTCGGGGCGCTCGACCTCGACGACCGCGAGCACGTCCTCGAGCGTCAGCGGCTCGAAGTAGAGGCGGTCGGAGGTGTCGTAGTCGGTCGAGACGGTCTCGGGGTTGCAGTTGATCATCACCGCGTCGCGGCCGGACTCGCGCACGGTCATCGCGGCGTGCACGCAGCAGTAGTCGAACTCGATCCCCTGGCCGATGCGGTTCGGGCCGGCGCCGAGGATCACGACGCTCGGGCGCTCGCCGCGCTCGACCTCGTCGGCGCGGGCGCGCTCCCAGCCGGAGTAGTAGTAGGGCGTCGCGGCGGCGAACTCGGCGGCGCAGGTGTCGACGGCCTTGTAGGTGCGCTCGCCGGCGAACGGCCCCTCCGGGTCCAGCGCGAGGTCGCGCAGTTCCTCGAGGAACCACGGGTCGATCTGCGTCTGCTCGCGGGCCTGCCCGACTGTGGCGCCCTTGCGGAACGCCTCGAGCAGCACGTCGAAGCGGTCGGACGCCGGGCGCTCGAGCGCGGCAAGCAGGGTGTTGCGGTCCGCGCCGTCGAGGCGCGGCTGCGTGTCGAGCTCGCGCGAGCGCATCGCCTTCGCGAACGCCTGCTTGAACGTGCGGCCGATCGCCATCGCCTCCCCCACGCTCTTCATGTGCGTGGAGAGCTCGGCGTTCACGCCGGCGAACTTCTCGAACGCGAAGCGCGGCCACTTGACGACCACGTAGTCGATCGCCGGCTCGAAGCTCGCGGGCGTCAGGCGGGTGATGTCGTTCGGGATCTCCTCGAGCGCGTAGCCGACCGCCAGGCGCGCGGCGATCTTCGCGATCGGGAAGCCGGTCGCCTTCGAGGCCAGCGCGCTCGAGCGCGACACGCGCGGGTTCATCTCGATCACGAGGATCTCCTCGGTGACCGGGTTGACCGCGAACTGCACGTTCGAGCCGCCGGTCTCGACGCCGACGGCGCGGATGACCGTGATCGCCTGGTCGCGCAGCTGCTGGTAGAGGCGGTCGGTCAGCGTCTGCTGCGGAGCGACCGTGACGCTGTCGCCGGTGTGCACGCCCATCGGGTCGACGTTCTCGATCGAGCACACGATCACGACGTTGTCGTTGCGGTCGCGCATGACCTCGAGCTCGAACTCGCCCCAGCCGAGCACCGACTGGTCGAGCAGCACCTGCCCGATCGGCGAGGCGGCGAGGCCGCGCGAGACGATCCTCCGGTACTCCTCCTCGCTGCGCGCGATGCCGCCGCCGCGGCCGCCGAGCGTGAAGGCCGGGCGCACGATCGCCGGCAGCCCGATCGCCTGGAGGTGCGAGAGCGCCTGCTCGAGGCTCGTCGCGATCTCGCTGACCGGCATCCGCAGGCCCGCGTCCTCCATCGCGGCGCGGAAGAGGTCGCGGTCCTCGGCGCGGTTGATCGCGTCGTAGTCGGCGCCGATCAGCTCGACGCCGAAGCGCTCGAGCGTGCCGTCCTCCGCCAGCGCCTTGGCGAGGTTCAGCGCGGTCTGCCCGCCGAGCGTCGGCAGCAGCGCGTCCGGCCGCTCGCGCTCGATCACCTGCGCGACCGGGCCCGGCAGCAGCGGCTCGACGTACGTGGCGTCCGCGAACTCCGGGTCGGTCATGATCGTCGCCGGGTTCGAGTTGACGAGGACGACCTCGTAGCCCTCCTCGCGCAGCACCTTGCACGCCTGCACGCCCGAGTAGTCGAACTCGGCGGCCTGGCCGATCACGATCGGCCCGGAGCCGAGGATCAGGATCTTCTCGATGTCGTCACGCCGCGGCACGAACGGCCTCCATGAAGCGGTCGAACTGGTGCAGCGCGTCGTGCGGGCCGGGGCCCGCCTCCGGGTGGTACTGGACCGTGCTCGCCTCGACGTCGAGCAGGTCGAGGCCCTCGACGGTGCCGTCGTACAGGTTCACCAGCCGCAGCTGCGCGGCGCCGAAGCCGGTCTCCCAGCGCACCGGCGCGCCGGTGTCCAGGCGCTCGGCGCCCTTCGGCCCGCGGACGGCGAAGCCGTGGTTCTGCGAGGTGATCTCGATGCGCCCGGTCAGCACGTCCTTGACCGGATGGTTCGCGCCGCGATGGCCGAACGGCAGCTTGTAGGTCTCGAGCCCGACGGCCTGGCAGAGCAGCTGGTGGCCGAGGCAGATGCCCCACACCGGGCGCCTGCCGACGAGCTCGCGCACGGTCTCGACGATGTAGCCGAGCGCCGCCGGGTCGCCAGGGCCGTTGGCGAGGAAGAACGCGTCCGCGTCGGTGGCGAGCAGCTCCTCGGCGCCGACGGTGCAGGGATGCAGCGTCACCTGCGCCCCGCGCGCGACGAGGTTGCGCACGATCGAGAGCTTGATGCCGGTGTCGATCGCCGCGATCCGCGGGCCCTCGCCGCCGCCGTGCACCGTCGCCTCGCCCGGCGTCACCTCGCGCGCGAGGTCGAGGCCGGCCATCAGCGGCTCGGCCTCGATCAGCGCGCGCGCCTGCGCCTCGTCCATCGCGCCGGGGAAGACGCCGCCGCGCATGGCGCCAGCGTCGCGGATGTGGCGCACCAGCGCGCGGGTGTCGACGCCGCTGATCGCCGGGATCCCGCAGTCCGCGAGCCAGTCCAGCCAGCCGCGCTCGGCGCCGGGGGCGTCCTCGCGGTTCACCGCCTCGCGCATGATCGCGGCGCGCGCCCAGATGCGGTCGGACTCCATCGCCTCGGCGCTGACGCCGTAGTTGCCGATGTGCGGGTAGGTGAAGGTGATCAGCTGGCGGGCGAAGCTCGGGTCGGTCATCGACTCCTGATAGCCCGACATGCCGGTCGTGAAGACGACCTCGCCCGTGGCGTGGGCCTCGGCGCCGCAGGCCTCGCCGTCGAAGCGCGCGCCGTCCTCGAGCAGCACGTAGGCCGTGGCCTGACTCACATGATCACCTTCTGGACCGCCTTGAACTCGGGCGTGCCGGCCTCGCCGCAGAGCTCGAGCAGTGCGGTCTCGACGCTCGTGATCGTCGCGCCGCCCTCGCGCGCGCGCTCGATCCCGATCGCGCGGTTCTCGGGCGTGCGCGAGGAGACCGCGTCGGTGCAGACGTGCACCTCGACCCCCTGCGCCAGCAGCTCCTGGATCGTCTGGTGCACGCACACGTGGGCCTCGATCCCGCAGACGAGCGCCTGCGATCGCCCGCCGAGGCCGAAGCCCTCCGCGCGCGTCGCCGCGAAGACCGTCTTGGCAAGCGGCTCCTCGCCGTCGAGCCCGACCTCGGGCACCGTCGCCCCGAGCCCCTTGGGGTACTGCTCGGTCACGACGATCGGCAGGCCGAGGATGCGCGCGCCCTGCACCAGCCGCCCGACCGCCAGCGCGGTCTCCTCGAAGCGGTCGACCGCCTTGCGGAACGCCTCCTGGACGTCGATCACCACCAGCGCGGTGTCGTCCCGCCGCAGCAGCCCCACTACGCGCTCACCACCGCGAAGCTGCGCTCCCGGTAGACGACGCGCCCCTCGGCGAGGGTCATCAGCACGCGCCCGTGCAGTCGCCGGCCGGCGAAGCAGCAGTTCTCCGAGCGGCTCTCGTAGCCGTTCTCGCCGACGACCCACTCGGCGCCGAGGTCCGCGAGCGCGAGGTTCGCGGGCTCACCGGGCGCGATCCGCGGCGTGGCGAGCCCGAAGAGCGCGGCGCCCGCGCTCATCCGCTCGACGACGAGGCCGAGCTCGAGCACGCCGGCCAGCACGAGCTCGGTGTAGAGGGCGGCGAACGCAGTCTCGAGACCTGTGGTGCCCATCGGCGCCTGCTCGAACGGAACCTCCTTCTCCTCGCGCGCGTGCGGCGCGTGGTCCGTCGCGACGCAGTCGATGGTCCCGCTGCGCAGGCCCTCGATAAGCGCCTGCCGGTCGCCCTCGGTGCGCAGCGGCGGGTTCATCTTCATCCGCGTGTCGAGCGTGCGCACCTCCTGGTCGGTCAGGCAGAGGTGGTGCGGGCAGACCTCGGCGCTGACGCGCACGCCGCGCTCCTTCGCGAACGCGACCGCCTCGACGGACTCGGCCGCGCTGAGGTGCTGCATGTGCACGCGGCCGCCCTCGTAGCCGGCGAGCGCGGCGTCGCGCGCGATCATCGTCGACTCGCTGACGCGCGGGATGCCGGCCATGCCGAGCAGCGCGCTGACGCGGCCCTCGTGCATGACGCCGCGCCCGCTCAGTGCCGGGTCCTCCTCGTGCAGGGCGAGCACGCCGCCCGCGAGCCGCTGGTACTGGAGCGCCTTGCGCAGGATCCCCGCGCTGACGACGGGGCGGCCGTCGTCGGTGAAGGCGATCGCGCCGGCGTCGCGCAGCTCGGCCATCTCGGTCAGCTCCTCGCCGGCCATGGCGCGCGTGATCGTCGCGGTGAAGTGCACCGGGATCCGCGCCTGGTGCTCGGCCGCGTCCAGCAGCGAGCGCAGCACCGAGGCGGAGTCGACCACCGGGTCGGTGTTCGGCATCGCGATCACGGCGCAGAAGCCGCCGGCGGCGGCCGCGCGCGTGCCGGTCTCGAGGTCCTCCTTGTGCTCCTGGCCGGGCGTGCGCAGGTGCACGTGCGGGTCGACGAACGCCGGGAACAGGTGGCGGCCCTCGCCGTCGACGACCTCGGCGCCGCCGGCGTCCAGCGCGCCGGCCTCGCCGATCTCGGCGATCTGACCTCCGCGCACGAGCACGTCGTGGGCACCGTCGATGCCTTCGCGGGGATCGAGGACGCGCGCCCCGCGGATCAGCACGCTGTCGCTCTTGGCGGTCATGCGAGCTGGGGCTCCGGCGCGAGGACCGGGGCGGCCCGGCCCGCGAGCACCTCGTAGAGGACGGCCATGCGGACGACGACCCCGGACTCGACCTGCATCGTGATCACCGCCTGCGGCGAGTCGACGACCTCGCCGCTCAGCTCGACGCCGCGGTTGACCGGCCCCGGGTGCATGAGCACCTGCCGCGGCCTCAGGCGGCGTCCGTTGACCTGGTAGCGCGCGGCGTACTCGCGCAGCGTCGGGACGAACGCCTGGTCCATGCGCTCGTGCTGCATCCGCAGCGCGTAGACGACGTCGGCTTCGCCGAGGTCGTCGAGCGTGTAGCGGACCTCGCAGCCGAGGGCGTCGACGTGGCGCGGGATCAGCGTCGGCGGCCCGCAGACCGTGACGTGCGCGCCCATCTTCTGGAACGCGAGGATGTTCGAGCGCGCGACGCGCGAGTGCAGGACGTCCCCGACGATCCAGATCGAGAGCCCGTCGAGGTCGCCGACCCGGCGGCGCAGCGTGTAGACGTCCAGCAGCGCCTGCGTCGGGTGCTCGTGCTTGCCGTCGCCGGCGTTGATCACCGCCGCCGGCGTCCATCCGGCGACGAGCGCGGCCGCGCCGGCCCAGGGCGTGCGGATCACGATCGCGTCGGGCTTGTGGGCGTTGAGCGTCAGGACCGTGTCCTTCAGCGACTCGCCCTTCTCGACGCTCGAGCCGCTCGCCGCGAAGTTGACGACGTCCGCGCTGAGGCGCTTCGCGGCCAGCTCGAACGAGCTGCGGGTGCGCGTGGAGGCCTCGTAGAAGAGGTTCAGGACCGTGCGCCCGCGCAGCGCCGGAACCTTCTTGATCTCGCGGTCGGAGACCTCTGCGAAGGAGGCGGCGCGCTCGCAGATGAGCTCGATCGCGTCGCGGTCGAGGTCCTCGATGCTGAGGAGGCTGCGCATCACGCCGCCACCTCCTCCAGCTCGGTGATCGTGACCTCGTCCGCGCCGTCGAGCTCCTGCACGCGCACGTTGACGCGCTCGGCGTGCGAGGTCGGCAGGTTCTTGCCGACGTAGTCGGGGCGGATCGGCAGCTCGCGGTGACCGCGGTCGGCCAGGACGGCGAGCTGCACGCGCGCGGGCCGGCCGTAGTCGAAGAGGGCGTCGATGGCCGCGCGCACGGTCCGGCCGGTGTAGAGGACGTCGTCGACGATCACCACCGTCAGCCCGTCGAGCGGGAAGTCGACGTGGGAGGCGTGCACCACCGGCTGGTCGGCGCGGCTGCTCACGTCGTCGCGGTAGAAGGAGATGTCGATCGCACCGAGCGGCACCTCGTGGTCGGCGAGGTCCGTCAGGAGCGCGTGGAGCCGCGTCGCGAGGATCGCGCCGCGGCGGTGGATGCCGACGATCGCGAAGCGGGACCCCACAGAGCCCTCGGCGCCGTCGTTCTTCTCGACGATCTCGTGCGCGATGCGCACGAGCGTCCGCCGCATGTCGTCCCCGTCGAGGACGACCTTCTCGTTGTTCATCTGGGTCCTTCCTGGCCTCTCGGGACCGGGTTAAAGGAGCAGTGCGGTGAGGCTAGCAGGGGGCGCGGAGGGCAGGCGGGCGGGTGGGCTCCCACCTCTGGATCTCGGGCTCGCCCTTCTCGGGGAACGGCACGTCGATGGTGTCGAAGTCGCGCGGCACCTCGACGCGGGCGAAGCTCGCCTGCGCCTCCTCGCGCACCTCGCGGCCGCCGTACCGCGTCGAGACGTGCGTGAGCGCGAGCAGCCGGACGTCCGCCTCGGCCGCCAGCTCCGCGGCCTGGCGGGCGGTGCTGTGCCCGGTCTCCAGGGCGCGCGAGGACTCCTCCTCGAGGAAGGTCGCCTCGTGCACGAGCACGTCGGCGCCATGGGCGGCGATGCGCACCATGTCGCAGGGGGCGGTGTCGCCGGACAGCACGACCTTGCGTCCGGGGCGCTCGGGGCCGACGACCTGCTCGGGCGTCACGCCGCCGACGGTCTCGCCGCGCTGCAGACGCCCGAAGTCGGGCCCGAACTCGACGCCCAGCGCGGCGGCGCGCTCGGCGTCGAAGCGCCCCGGCCGGGCGTCCTCGACGAGCGCATAGCCGAACGCCGGCCCGCGGTGGCGGACGTTCAGCGCGTGGACCTCGTAGCCGTCGCGCCCGACGACCGAGCCGGACTCGAGGTCGTGCACGGCGAACGGATAGCGCAGCTTCCCGTAGACGACGCGCATCGCCTCGAGCAGTCGCTCGGTGCCCGGCGGCCCGAAGACCGTGAGCGGAGCGTCGCGGTCGCGCAGGTCGAAGGACTTGAGCATGCCCGGCAGCCCGAGCCAGTGGTCGGCGTGGAAGTGCGTGAGGAAGACGACGTCGATCTCCGGCAGGCCGACGCTGCGCAGCAGCTGGCGCTGCGTGCCCTCGCCGCAGTCGAAGAGCAGCTTCTCGCCGCCGCGGCGCACGAGCAGCGCGGGCAGGCCGCGGCGGGCGGTCGGAACGGAGCCGCCGGTGCCGGCGAAGAAGAGCGAGAGGTCCATGGACGCGCGCGAGGGTACCGCGGTGCCGTCCGCAGCCCGGCCTACCCTCGCGCGATGCTCAAGGACTTCCGTGCCTTCATCCTCCGCGGCAGCCTCGTGGACCTGGCCGTCGCGGTCGTCATCGGCGCCGCGTTCGGCGCCGTCGTGGCGGCGCTCGTAAAGGATCTGATCACGCCGCTGCTGGCGGCGATCGGCGGCAAGCCGAACTTCTCCGGGCTCAGCTTCACGCTCAACAAGAGCCACTTCCTCTACGGCGACTTCATCAACGCGATCCTGTCGTTCGTGATCATCGCCGCGGTGCTGTTCTTCCTCGTGATCCGCCCCGTCAACACGCTGATGGCGCGGCTGCGGCCCGAGCGCGAGGTCGACGAGGAGACGCGCGACTGCCCGGAGTGCCTGAGCTCGATCCCGATCGGCGCCCGGCGCTGCGCGTTCTGCACCGCGCAGGTCCCGCCGGCGGGCGCAGCGGGGCCTTCACCCACCGCTGCGTGAGCGCGCCCGGCAGGATTTGAACCTGCGACCTTCCGCTCCGGAGGCGGACGCTCTATCCACTGAGCTACGGGCGCGGGACGCTGCGGGCATGCTAGCGGCGGCGATGTGGAGAAGCCCCGCGTGCGCGGGGCTTCTCGTCCGGGTCGCCGCTGCAGCCGAGAGGGGTCAGACGCCGCTGCGGCTCGAAGCACTCCGACCATAGATGCGCGCGCGGTCCGCTGCCGATCCGCGGTCCGCGAACGGACCCGGCGCTCGCGGCGCCGCCGCGCGGGTAGCTTTCGCCCGTGGGCCGCAGGGGCATCGGCAAGCTCGTTGCAGCCGCGGTGGCGGGGCTCCTGCTCGCCTCCGCCGCGCCGGCGTCGGCGACGCCGCCGGTCGAGAAGCCCGGGCCGCCGCTGAGCGTGCCGGCGGCGGCGCTCGCCGCGAGCCTGCGCTGCCCTGCGGACCTCCACGGCGGCCCGCCGCCGGTGCTGCTCGTCCCCGGCACTGGCGAGGATCCCGACTGGTACTCCTGGAGCTACGAGCCGGCCCTGACGAAGCTGGGCGTCCCGTGGTGCACCGTGACGTTCCCCGCGCACTCGACCGCCGACATCCAGATCGCCGGCGAGTACGTGGTCAACGCGATCCGCACGATGTACGCCCGCGCCGGCAGGCGGATCGACGTCCTCGGCCACAGCCAGGGCGGCATGGTGCCGCGCTGGGCGCTGCGCTTCTGGCCGGACACGCGCGCGATGGTCGACGACCTCGTCGCGCTCGCCCCCTCCAACCACGGCACCGAGTCCGCGCGGCCGGTCTGCGCGAGCGAGTGCAACGCCGCGACGTGGCAGCAGAAGACCGGTTCCAACTTCATCGGCGCGCTCAACGACCCCGTCGAGACGTTCGCCGGGATCTCCTACACCGACGTCTACACGCACGACGACGAGGTCGTGACGCCCAACTTCGACGCCACCGGAAGCTCCTCGCTGCACACCGGCGCGGGGCGCATCAGCAACGTCGCCGTTCAGGACCTCTGCCCCGCCGACAGCTCCGACCACCTCGCGCTGGGCAGCTTCGACCCCATCGGCTACGCGCTCGCGATCGACGCCCTGACGCACGACGGCCCGGCCGACCCGGCGCGGATCGGCAAGGCGGTCTGCCTGCAGCCCTTCCAGCCCGGCGTGAACCCGACGACGTTCCCGGCCGACTACGCGAGCGCGAGCACGAGGGTCGTCGAGCAGTTCGCGGGCGGCAAGGGCCTGCCCGCCGAGCCGCCGCTGGCCTGCTACGCGACCGGTGACGGCGCCTGCCCGGGCGCGGCGGCCGCGACGAAGGGCGAGCGCAGGGCGGGGCGGCGCCACCGCCTCCTCGCCTCTGTCCGCCCGCGCCGCTTGCGCGAGGGGCGACGCCTGATCCTGCGCGTGCGGGTGCGCCGCTACCGCCACGGCCGGCTCGTGCCCGTCGCCGGCGCCCATGTGCGCTTCGCCGGCTTGCGCGCGAGCACCGATCGCCACGGCCGCGCGGTGCTGCGCAAGCGCGTGCGCCACCACGGCCTCGTCCGCGTGCTCGTCACCAAGCGCGGCTACCGCCACGCCGTGCGCCACGTGCGCGTCTAGCGCGTGATGTCGACCGGTGTGCCCCGAGGCAGGTGGCGGCCGAGCCAGATGTCCGCGGCCGTGCCGAAGCGCACGCAGCCGTGGGAGGCTGCGGTCCCGAGGCGCCCGCCGACGTTCTCGACGCCGTGCAGCGCGATCTGCCCCGGGCCGCCGTCGAACTCCTGGAGGACCGTCGAGCGCGCGCTGAGCGCCAGCGCGTAGGGCGCGCCGGGGAAGTCGCCCGGCTCCCGCAGCACCTCCTCGACGAAGAAGTGGCCGGCAGGCGTCGGCGTCGACGGCGCACCCACGATCACGCGGAAGCGCCGCGCCACGCGGCCGAGGCGATAGACGACGGCCTCGCGGCGCGCGATGCTCACGGCGACGCGCCAGCCGACGGCGCCCTGCCGCGTCCCCGCCGCGCTGATCCAGCCCATGTGACCGTTCGGGCGGCCGGGCAGCAGCACGCGGTACCAGAGGCGCCCGTCCGCGTCGCGGCGCGTCGCGAGGACCGGGAGCGTCGTGCGCCCGCCGTGGATCGGGCGGAAGCGGTTGACGGACCCGACGACCGAGCCGTCCGGCGCCGCGCGTACGGGCTTCGTCGCGTAGAGCACCACCACCGGCTGCGTCGCCGGAGCCGCGTGCGCGGACGTCGGGACGACGAGCGCCACGCCTGCCAGGGCGCAGGCCCAGACCGTCCCCCACATGGGGGCGATCGTAGCGCGTCAGCCCTGCGGAACCACCCGTATGCGCGGCTCGCGCGCGGCGGCCGAGACCGCGGGGCTCAGCACCCCGAGCGCCTCGAGCAGCGCCAAGAACCCGCGCGCGTAGGGCGAGCCCCCGGTGCGTGCGCGCACCGCGGCCCAGTCGATCTGCTCGCGCAGCGCCCGCGCGATCGCCAGCGTCGGGGCGAAGTCCAGCGAGTGCTCGTCGAACGCGCCGAGCTTCGAGACGATCACGTCGTCGATGCTCAGCACCGGCATCCGGATCGCCTGCACGGACAGCATCTCCGCGCGGGCCAGCACGGTCTCGGTGTCCTCGAGCGACTCGAAATCCCAGATGAGGTCGACCATCACCCCGTCGTCCCACGCCTTCAGGAGCCATCCCTCGGGCGGGCGCTCCGGGCGCATGCCGGTCGCGACCAGCGACGCGAGCGCGCGCTCGGCGTGCGCCTGCGGCACCGCCAGGTCGAGGTCGTTGCACGGCGCCGGCCCGCCGCGGGCCCAGGCCGCCACGCTGCCGGCGAGCGCGAACGGGACGTCGGCCTCGCGCAGCGCGGCGCTCGCGCGCTTGAGCGTCGCCGTGATCGCCGCCGTCTCGGTGGAGCCCGTCGAGGCACCCATCGCCCCTGCGTCTACCCGTCCCCACCGGGGTATGCACCCGACCATGAGCGCGTCCGCCGACGGATCGGCTGCGCCCTGCGTGCGCATCGCCGCCGCCGGCGACGTGCACTGCCATCCCGCCACGCGCGAGCGCACGACGAGGGCCTTCGCGGGCCTCGCCGAGCGCGCCGACATGCTGCTGCTCGCGGGCGACCTGACGACGCACGGCGAGCCCGAGCAGGCGCAGGTGCTCGCGGACGCGTGCCGCGAGCTCGAGATGCCGGTGCTCGCCGTGCTCGGCAACCACGACTGGCACGCGGACCGGGCCGGCGACGTGATCGCGGTGCTCGAGGAGGCCGGCGTGCGCGTGCTCGAGCGCACGGCGCACGTCGAGATTGTGCAGGGCGTCGAGATCGGCGTCGTCGGCGCGAAGGGCTTCGTCGGCGGCTTCCCCGGCTCGCATCTGCCCGACTTCGGCGAGCCGCTGCTGCGCGAGGCCTACGCGGAGACGACGCGCGACGTCGAGGCGCTGGAGCGCGGCCTGCGCGAGGTCGCGCACTGCCCCGTGCGGATCGTGCTGCTGCACTACGCGCCGACCTGCGAGACCCTCGAGGGCGAGCCCCAGGGGATCTGGACGATGCTCGGCTGCGACCGCCTCGCGGCACCCGTCGCGGCCCACGAGCCGGACCTCGTCCTGCACGGCCACGCGCACGCCGGGCGCTTCCGTGGCGCGATCGGCGCGGTGCCCGTCTACAACGTCTCGGTGCCCGTGCTGGAGCGCGACTTCTGGGTCTTCGAGGTGGCCGGCCTGGAGCACGCCGCGGCCAGCGTCCACTGACAGCGGACCGGCCCGGGTTGCTCCGCCGAGGCCCCGGGTAGGTGCTCGCCATGCAGCTCAACGAGGTCACACCCGAGCGCTTGCGCCGGCTGGCCGGCACGCGGCCCGAGCACGGCAAGGTCCTGAGCGTCTTCCTGAACCTCGATCCGACCGAGTTCGCGACACCCCCCGCGCGCGACAGCGAGGTGAGCTCGCTGCTCGACCGCGCCGGCCGCCTCGTGCGCGAGGAGCCGGGCCTCGACCACGAGGAGCGGACCGCGCTCGAGCAGGACCTCGGCCGTGTGGGCGACTTCCTGCGCAACGACCTCGACACGCGCGGCGCCCACGGCGTCGCGGTCTTCGCGTCGGCCCCCGCGGAGCTCTTCGAGGCCCTCAAGCTGCCGCGGCCGGTCGACCACGAGCCGGTCGTCGCCGACACGCCGCAGGTCGGCCCGCTCGCGGCCCTCGGCCCCGCCGAGCAGTGGTGCGTGCTGCTCGTCAACCGCCGCGACGCGCGACTGCTCTGCGGGGACGCGGCGGGGATGGCCGAGGTCGAGCTCGTGCACGACGACGTCCACGGGCAGCACGACCAGGGCGGCTGGTCGCAGGCCCGTTACGAGCGCAGCGTCGAGAACGACGTCGCGGCCCATCTCAAGCACACGGCCGAGATCGTCTTCGAGCGCCTGAAGGAGCGCCCGCCCGCCGGCCTGCTGATCGCGGCGCCGCAGGAGCTCGCCGGCGACGCCGAGGCCGCGCTGCACCCCTACCTGCGCGAGCGGCTCGCGGGACGCCTCGAGCTCGATGTCGGCCTCGCCACGCCGGACGAGGTCGCGGCGGCGGCGGCCGGGCGCATCGCGAAGCTCACCAGCGAGCGCGAGGACGCGGCGCTCGCGCGCCTGCACGAGTCGCTCGCCAAGGGCGGGCGCGGCGCCGCCGGCGTCGAGGCCGTCCTGCGCGCGCTCGTCGAGCAGCGGGTCGAGGTG
>DASTWP010000016.1:0-5807 GCA_035765835.1 Solirubrobacteraceae bacterium | reverse complement strand
CGTCAGGTGTGCTGCTGCGCAAAGGCCTCGACTGCTGCGAGGTCGTAGACGCCGGCGTCGGTGCCGAGGCCCTGCGCGACCTGCGCCGCGGCGGCGCAGCCGAGGCGCGCCGCGTCGGACGGCGAGCGGCCGAGCGCGAGGCCGCGCAGGAAGCCCGCGGAGAACGCGTCGCCGCAGCCGGTGGTGTCGACGGCCTCGACCGCGAAGGCGGGAACGGCGCGGGCGCCGCCGGCGTCGACGAGCAGCGCGCCCTGCGCTCCGCGCGTGGCGGCGACGGCGCCCACGCCGCGCGCGAGCAGCGCGCGGCATCCCGCCTCGAGGTCGCTCTCGCCGGTGAAGCCGAGCACCTGCTCGTCGTTGGGCAGCAGGTAGTCCAGATGCTCGAGCGCGGGCGCGATCCACTCGAGCAGGCCGGGGTCGCCGGGGGCGAGGATGTCGGCGGAGGTCACGACGCCCGCCTCGCGCGCCGCGCTCAGGACCTTCGCGGCGGCCTCCCCGCCCATGAACTCCGGGCCGCCGAGGTGCAGATGCGTCGCGTCCTGGAGCGCGTCGAGCGGGAAGTCGCCGGGCCCGTAGGTGCCGTTCGCGCCCACGACGTGGAAGGCGGGGCGCTCGCCGCTCGGCCGGATCGGCAGCACGCTCGCGGAGGTCTGGACGTCCTCGCGGCGGACGAGCAGCGAGGTGTCGACGCCGTCGCGGCGCAGCAGCTCGAGCAGCATGTCGCCCGCCGCGTCGGTGCCGATCGCGCCCGCGCTGCGGACGTGCGCGCCGAGCCGCGCGAGCACGATCGCGGTGCCGCCCGCGGAGCCCGCGGCAGTGAGGCGGATCTCCTCCACGAGCTGGCCGCCCTGTCCCTCCGGGATCGCCTCGACAGGGCGCACGAGCACGTCGAGCACGTGCACGCCCATGCAGATCGCGCGCATGCTCATGCGCTCTTGGTCTCGCCGTACCCGCGCGCGAGCGCGGCCTCGACGACCGCCTGGCGCGCGCCCTCGTCGAGCGCGCGCGGCTCGCCGACCTGCGCGGCGCGCCAGTAGAGGGTGCACGCCCACTCGAGCAGCTCGGAGCGCCGCACGGCCTCGTCGAGGTCGTGCGCGTAGGCGATCGTGCCGTGGTTGGCCATCAGCGCCGCGGTCCGGCCCTCGAGCGCGTCGAGCACGCTGCCGGCCAGCTCCGGCGTCCCGAACGTCACGTACGGCGCGACCCGCACCGTGCCGCCCAGCGCGAGCATCTCGTAGTGCACGCACGGCAGCTCGTCGAGCACCAGCGACAGCGCCGTGCCGACCGGCGCGTGCGTGTGCACGACCGCGCCTGCGTCGTAGCGGCGGTGCACGCCGAGATGCAGCGCGATCTCGGAGGTCGGCGCGAGCGCCCCGTCGAGGTGCTCGCCGTCGAGCGAGACGACGCTGACGTCCGCGCCGCTCAGCTCCGCCAGCTTGCCGCCCGTCGGCGTGATCGCGACGCGATCGCCCTCCCGCGCGCTGACGTTGCCCGACGTCCCGGCGACGAGCCCCTGCGCCGCGAGGCGGCGGCACGCGGCGGCGACGGCTTCGCGCAGCGGCTCGAGCATCGCGGCGATCCTAGGCGCTCGCCGCCAGATTCGGCGCTGCGGTTCGTCTCAACGGGCATGGACGACAACCGCATCGACCGGCGGCGGTTCGTCGCGGGCGCCCTTGCGACCGGTGCCGCCGCTGCCCTTCCGAGCTCCGCGCAGGCGCGCGCGAAGCACCACGCCAAGGCCAAGAAGCCGACGAAGCGCATCCGCAAGCGCACCGCGGACGTCGTCGTCGTCGGCGCGGGCTTCGCGGGGCTCACGGCCGCGCGGCGCGTGATGCAGGCGGGCAGGTCGGTGATCGTGCTCGAGGCGCGCGACCGCGTCGGCGGCCGCGCGCTCAACCACGACCTCGGCGGCGGCCAGGTCTCGGAGACCGGCGCGACCTTCGTCGGCCCCACGCAGGACCGCATGCTCGCGCTGATCCAGGAGATGGGCGCCTCGACGTTCCCGACCTTCGACGACGGCCAGAACGTCTACGTCGCGCAGGGCCAGCGCCAGACCTACAGCGACACCGGGCCGACCGGCACGGCGCCGCCCGACCCGCTCGTGCTGCCGGAGCTGACCGAGGTCGTCGCGCAGCTCGACCAGATGTCCACGACGGTCCCGGTCGACGCGCCGTGGCAGGCGTCCAGCGCCGGGGACTGGGACGGCCAGACGCTCGAGACGTGGATCAAGGCCAACAGCACCTCGCAGCGCTTCCAGGCGCTCGTGCCGATGGCGACGCGGCCGATCTTCGGCGCCGAGCCGCGCGAGCTGTCGCTGCTGTTCGTGCTCTTCTACATCGCCGCCTCCGGCGACGAGAAGAACCCCGGCACGTTCGAGCGCAACTTCGACACGCGCGCGGGCGCGCAGCAGGACCGGATCGTCGGTGGCTCGCAGATCGTCGCGCTCAAGATGGCGCAGGACCTCGGGCGCCGCGTCGTGCTGGCATCGCCGGTGCGCCGGATCGCGCAGGGCGCCGGGCGCGTGCGCGTGGACTCCGACCGCTACACCGTGCACGCCAAGCACGCGATCGTCGCGATCCCGCCGACGCTCGCCGGCCGCATCGACTACTCGCCGATCCTGCCCGCCGAGCGCGATCAGCTGATGCAGCGCCTCGGGCAGGGCTCGCTGACGAAGGTCGCCGCGGTCTACCCGACGCCGTTCTGGCGCGAGCAGGGACTGAACGGCACGGCGGTCTCGACCGACGGCCTGGTGAGCGCGACGTTCGACGACTCGCCGCCGAGCGGCAAGCCCGGCGTGCTGTTCGGCTTCGTCGGCGGCGACAGCGCGCGCGCCTACAACGCGATGTCGCCGAGCGACGGGCGCGACGCCGTGCTCGGCGAGTTCGCGACGCTGTTCGGCGATCAGGCCAAGAGCCCGACCGCGTACTTCGACACGCGCTGGACCGGCGAGCAGTGGACCCGCGGCTGCCCGGTCGCGATCGCCGGGCCGGGGACGCTGCTCGCGTACGGCCCGTGGATCCGGCGGCCGATCGATCGCATCCACTGGGCGGGCACCGAGACCTCGACGTACTGGAACGGCTACATGGACGGCGCGGTGCGCTCCGGCGAGCGAGCGGCGCAGGAAGTCCTCGACGCGCTGTGAGACGCGCCCTGGCAGCCGCCGCGGCGCTGGCCGCGCTCGCCGCCCTCGCGCCCGCCGCGAGCGCCGCCGGCCAGCGCCCGCGCTGGGACACGCGCGTGCTCGCGCTCGTCCCGCCGCCGGGCTTCCCGGCGCGCGCCTACGTCGCCCCGAACGGCCGCATCTACGAGGGCACCTATGAGAACCCGGCCGGCGACAGCGTCCCCTCGCGCGTGCTCGAGTACAGCGGCGACGGCACGCTGCTGCGCTCCTGGACGGTGGAGGGGCAGGACCTCTCGCAGGGCCACGGCGTGCAGGTCGCCACGAGCGACGCGCTCGGCCGGCTCGTGCTGCTCGACAAGGCGCCGGCGCGCGCGATCCTGCTCGACACGCGGACCGGCGCGCAGTCCACGTACGCGACGTTCGCCGACATCCCGGACCTGCTCGGCAACACGCCGGAGCCCGACTACGGCGTCTGGGGCCCGGACGGCTCGCTCTACGTCAGCGACTACCAGCAGGGCGTGATCTGGCGCGTGCCGCCCGGCGGCGGCGCGGCGCAGGTGTGGCTCGACGACCCGCTGCTGAAGGGCGGGATGTTCGGGACCGCGGGCCTCGTGCTCGAGCCGGACCTGCGCACGCTGCTGATCGCCCAGGGCAGCGAGTCCGGCGGCACCGGCGGCGGGGACCCGACCACGGGGCGGCTGCTGCGCGCGCAGATCCAGCCCGACGGAAAGCCCGGGCCGGTCACGCAGCTCTGGGAGAGCCGCCCGGCCGACGCTCCCGACGGGATCGCGCTCGCGCGCTCCGGCCGCGTCTACGTGGCGCTCGTCGGCCCGACGAACCAGATCGCGGTCCTCAACCCCGACGGCAGCGAGGCCGAGCGCTTCCCGCAGACGCCGTTCACCGGCGACAACGGGTCCTCCGTGCCGTTCGACTCGGTCTCGAGCGTGATGTTCCTCGGCACGCGCCTGATCGTCGCCCAGCAGAGCTACGAGCTGGGCGACGCGGCGCACCAGGCCATCCTCGACGTCGAGGCCGGCGAGGAGGGCGTGCCCGAGTACATCCCGCCGAACGCAGGGCTGCGTCCCGGCGAGCAGGTCGTCAAGGCCGCGCGGGCGAAGAGCCGCAAGCGGGCGAAGGCGAAGCACCGCCGCCACCACCGGCGCCACCACGCGCGCCGCCATCGCCACCGATGAGGCGCGCGCTGCTGCTCGCCGGCCTCGCCCTGGCGCTCGCCGCTCCCGCGGCGCGCGCCGCCACGCCACGCCTGGAGGTCGGCGTCGGGCGCGCCGACATCACGCCGCCGACCGGCTACTACATGATGGGGTGGGTGCGCTCCGACGCCGTCGCGCAGGGGCAGCACACGCGGCTGTGGGCGCGGGTCGTCGTCCTGCGCGAGGGCGCGAAGAAGATCGCGCTGGTCACCGAGGACCTCAACGGCATCCCCGGCGGGATGCTCGCCGCCGCGGCCGACCTCGACAAGGACATCGGCTTCTCCGAGCAGAACGTCCTCGACTCCGCCTCGCACACGCACGCCGCGCCGAGCAGCTTCTACAACTTCACGACCTACGACACCGTCTTCATGACGATCCGCTCCCCGACGAGCTTCGACCTCGCAGGGACGATCGACAAGCAGCTCTACGCGTTCATGGTGCGCCGGCTCGCGCTCGCGATCCGCCGCGCGAACGCGAACCTCGGCCCGGGCGCGCTCGGCTGGGGCTTCACGACGATCGACGACCTCACGCAGAACCGCTCGATCGAGGCCCATCTCTACGACCACGGGATCCACCTCCCCTACGGCAAGGGCAGTGCGTCGATGGACCCGATGGGGCCGCTGCACACGATCGACCCCGAGGTCAACGTGCTGCGCGTCGACAAGACGATCGCCGGGCGCCGCGTGCCGGTGGGCATGTGGTCGACGTTCGCCAACCACGGCACGGTCAACAAGTTCCAGTTCACCTACTACAACGAGGACCACCACGGGGCGGCCACGCACGACACGGAGGCGGCGATCCGCCGCGCGGGGCACGTGCCGGCCGGGCAGGACGTCGTCGACGCCTACGGCAACACCGACGAGGGGGACATCTCCTCCGGCCTGGTGCGCTCGGGGCCGGCGGCGGCGGAGTGGGTCGGGCAGGTCGAGGCGGACGCGTTCATGCGCGCGTGGCGCCACGCCGGCCACCACATGCAGACACGCCCGCTGCTCGACTGGCGCTGGACGCGGATGTGCTTCTGCGGGCAGCAGACGCCCGACGGCCCGGTCGACAGCACCGGGCGCTTCGGGCTGTCGGAGTTCACGGGCTCCGAGGAGGGGCGCGGCCCGCTGTTCGACCTCACGCGGATCCCGTTCGAGGGCGACCACCTGCCGGTCGGCATGGGCCCGCAGGGGGACAAGATCGTCGCGCCGATCTCACTCGACGTGCCGAAGGCGGTGCCGCTGATGGCGGTGCGGATCGCGGACCGCGCGATCGTGTCGGTACCGGGCGAGATGACCGAGGACATGGGCCGCCGCGTGCGCGGCGAGGTGGTCGCGGCCGCCGCCGGGTCGGGGATCTCGCGCGCGGTGATCTCCGGCCTTGCGAACGAGTACGCCGACTACTTCACGACCCCGCAGGAGTACGACGCCCAGCACTACGAGGGCGCCGCGACGATCTACGGGCGCTCGAGCGCCGACGCGCTCGAGCAGACC
>DASTWP010000015.1:0-10629 GCA_035765835.1 Solirubrobacteraceae bacterium | reverse complement strand
GGCACGGTCCCGCCGCAGGTGGGCTCGAGGGTCTGGAGCAGCGGCGGCGAGGTCATGGGAGCGCCGCCGCCGACCTGGGTGTTGCCGGAGAAGCAGTCCGACGGGCCGGGCTCGAAGCGCGTCTCGGCGAAGTCCCCGTTGCTCGGGTTGCCGAAGAAGCCGTTGTGCTCGTAGGTGTTGTTCAGCAGCGCGTCCCCGGACTCGTCGAAGATGCACGCCGCGGGCGTGTTCGTGCCGCCGGTGCACGGGGCCCCGTTGTCGGGGAACGGCACGAAGATCGTGCCCCACGCGCCGTTGTTCGCGAAGCGATTGTCCATGACCGTGTCGTTCCGGCCGCCGGAGACCGACATGCCGGTGCCGACCGGTCCGGCCGCCGCGAACCCGACCGCGGGGACGTTCGGGTTGTTGTTGTCGTGGACGTTGTTGTGCATGAACACCCAGCAGGAGTGGGTGTGCGTGATCGGGCTCGTGCCGCCGTTGGGGCAGGCGCCGTCCTGCGGCGGCGGGTTGTCCCCGTTCTGGCTGTTGGTGTCGAACCCGTCCTCGTTGTTGTCGAACTGCGAGTGCTCGACGACGAGCTGCCCGCCCGAGTTCGAGCCCGAGTAGCCGAGCGCGTTGTACTCGGCCCAGATGTCGTCGACCGTCTGGTCGCAGACCTGCTGGCAGGCGCCGATGTAGAAGCCCGAGTCGTTCATGTTCGAGGCGTAGTCGTGGTCCCAGCGGCCGCCGGACCAGTTGCTCGTGAAGACGCCGTAGCCGCCCGCAATCCCGGTCGCGCTGTCGAAGTAGGTGCTCGTGGCGCTGAGGTAGTCGCCGCGGTAGCCCCAGCCGCCGATCTGGCCGCTCTCGTCACCGCCGTTCCACCACACGCCGTTGCCGGTGTCGCCGGAGCCCGTCAGGAAGTTGCAGACGGTGAGGTTCTGGACCGACACGTGGTCGGCCTTCCAGATCATGATCCCGTTCAGGCCGAGCGGCGCCGCGCCCTTCGCGCCGGCGGGCCCGAAGTTCTGGTCGGCCTTCGCGGAGCTGCACTGCGGCGTGCCGGCGGTCGTGCCGTCGACGACGACGGAGTTGCGGTCCATGCCGCGGATGTGGAGGTGCGGCGTGGTGACGAGCACCGCCGCGGGCCTGTCGTCCGCGCCCGCGGGCGCGCGGCTGGAGGTCGTCTTGTAGTCGCCCGGGCCGATCAGCACCCAGTCGCCCGGCTGCGCGGCGTCCACGGCGTCCTGAATCGACGTGTACTGCCCGGCGATGCCGTGGTAGGTGCCGACGGTGAGCACCTGGGCACCGGCGGAGGAGGGAAGCAGCAGCGCCGCGGACAGCGCGGCGGCGGCGGCGATGGCACGTGAGCTCATACGGCCGCGCACCGTACTTGAATCCGGTGTACTGGCGCGCCGGTTCGGAACCGGCGCTCAGCGCGCCGTCTGCGCCGGCGCCCGAGCGGCCCGCTCGAGCGCCTGCGCGAGGTCCGCGACGAGGTCCTCGGCCGCCTCCACGCCGACGCTCAGGCGCACGAGGTCGGCCGGCACCGCCGCCGCCGAGCCCTCGACCGACTGGTGCGTCATCGCCTGCGGCACCTCGATCAGCGACTCGACGCCACCGAGCGACTCGGCCAGCGTGAACAGCTCGGTCGCGGCCGCGATCCTCGTCGCGGCCGGGTGGCGGAAGCTGACCATCCCCGAGAAGCCCGGCCAGCGCACGTCGCTGACGTCCTCGGCGCCGCGCAGGTGCTCGGCGACCGCGCGCGCGTTCTCCGCGTGCGCCGCCATGCGCAGGTGCAGCGTGCGCAGGCCGCGGTGGACGAGGAAGCAGTCGAACGGCCCCGGCACCGCCCCGATCGAGTTCTGCACGAAGCGCAGCGCGCGGTAGTCCGCCTCGTCGCGCGCGATCGCCGCACCGCCGACCGTGTCCGAGTGCCCGCCGAGGTACTTGGTGGTCGAGTGCACGACGAAATCGGCGCCGAGCTCGAGCGGGCGCTGGTTGACCGGCGTGGCGAAGGTGTTGTCGACGGCGACGAGCGCGCCGCCCTTGCGTGCGACGACGGCCTCGACGTCGACGACGTTCAGCAGCGGGTTCGTCGGCGTCTCGACCCAGATCAGCCGGGTCTCGGGCCGCACCGCGCGCTCGAGCGCGTCGAGGTCGGTCTGGTCGACCAGGTCGTACTCGAGCCCCCAGCGGCCCAGCACCTTGTCGACGAGCCGATAGGTCCCGCCGTAGAGGTCACCCGGCAGCACGACGTGACCGCCCGCCGCGCACACCGCCGTGATCAGCGCGTGCTCGGCCGCGAGCCCGGAGCTGAACGCGACGGCGAGCCCGCCTTCGAGCTCGCCGAGCGCGCGCTCGAGCGCGGCCCGCGTGGGGTTCGCCGAGCGCGCGTAGTCGTAGTCCTCGACGAACTCGCCCGGCGCCGGCTGCGCGTAGGTGGAGGTCTGGTGGATCGCGGGGATGACCGAGCCGTACGACGGGTCCGGGTCGAGCCCCGCATGGACCGCGCGTGTGGCGAATCTCATCGCGCCATCATCGCGCGAGCGCCTCGAGCAGGTCCGCGCGCGTGAGGATGCCGCCGGCGCGGCCCCCCTCGGTGACGAGCAGCGCCTGGCGCTCGCCGACGAGCAGCTCGACCGCCTCGCGTACCGGGTCGTCCGCGGAGACCGCCGGGAACGGCGGCTCCATCACGTCCACGATCTGCGCGTCCAGCAGCGCGGGGTCGTCGACCGCGTGCTTGAGCAGGCCGCGCTCGCCGATCGAGCCGACGACCGCGGTCGCGTCGGTTGCGCTGACCACAGGCAGCTGCGAAACGCGATGCTCGTGCAGCAGCGCGACCGCGTCACGCACCTTCCCGTGCGTTTCGACCGTGACCAGCGGCGGCATCTCGCCGGCCTCGCGCTTGGCGCGCAGGACGTCGCCGACGGTCTGGTCGCTCGCGCGGTCGAGGAAGCCGTGCTGCGTCATCCAGGCGTCGTTGTAGACCTTGCTCAGGTACGAGCGCCCGCCGTCGGGCAGGATCACGGCGATCATCGCCTCCGGGTCGCGGAGCTCCGCCGCGAGCACGAGCGCGGCATGGACCGCGGTGCCGCCGGAGCCGCCGGCGAGGATGCCCTCGACCTGCGCCAGCCGCCGCGTCGCGAGGAAGGACTCCTTGTCGGTGACGGCGATCCAGCGGTCGACGATCGACCGATCGAAGGTCTCCGGCCAGAAGTCCTCGCCGACACCCTCGACCAGGTACGGCTTCACGGCGTCCTCGCCGCCGGAGTAGATCGACCCGACCGGGTCGGCGCCGACGACGACGATCGCCGGGTTGCGCTCCTTCAGGTAGCGCCCGACGCCGGTCACCGTGCCGCCGGTGCCGACGCCGACGACGAGGTGCGTGATGCGCCCGCCGCTCTGCTCCCACAGCTCCGGCCCGGTCGAGGCGTAGTGCGCCGCGGGGTTGGCCTGGTTGAAGTACTGGTTGGGCTGGAATGCGCCGGGGATCTCCTCGGCGAGCCTGTCGGCGACGCGGTAGTAGGACTCCGGCGACTCCGGCGGCACCGCCGTAGGCGCGACGACGACCTCCGCGCCATACGCGCGCAGCAGGTCGATCTTCTCGCGCGACATCTTGTCCGGCATCACCGCGATCACGCGGTAGCCCTTCAGCCGCGCGGCGATCGCAAGCCCGGTGCCGGTGTTGCCGGAGGTCGGCTCGACGATCGTGCCCCCGGGCCGCAGCTTGCCCTCTTGCTCGGCGGCCTCGATCAGGGCGACCGCTACGCGGTCCTTGATCGAGCCGCCGGGGTTCAGCGACTCGACCTTCGCGACGAGCTGCGGGGTCAGCCCGGCGCCGAGCCGCGAGAGCCGCACGAGCGGCGTGCCTCCGATCGCGTCGAGGATCGAGTCCTTCACGTCGAGGTGGGTGTCCGCCAGCGCACGCATGGTGCGTCCCATTGAAGCAATCGGCGCTCCTTACGCCTACCTCCCGCAGGAGATTCGGCGAAAGCCGTCTACACGATTGGAACATTCGGCAAGACATGCGATGCTTCCTGGCGTGCCGAAGGATCTGCCGCCACTCGACAGGGTCGACCGCGCCATCCTCGAGGCCCTCAGCGAGGATGCGCGCATGCCGAACAACCGCCTCGCCGAGCGCGTCGGCGTCGCGCCCTCGACGTGCCTGGCCCGCGTCCGCGCGCTGCGCCGCGCCGGGGTGCTCCAGGGCTTCCACGCCGAGATCGACCTCGCCGCCCTCGGCCGCCCGCTCCAGGCGATGGTGGCCGTCCGCCTGACGGTCCACGCGCGCGAGCAGATCGACGCCTTCACCGACGCGGTCCGCGCGCTCCCCGGCGTCCTGTCGATCTTCCACATGACCGGCGTCAACGACTACCTCGTGTGGGTTGCCGCCGCCGACGCCCAGGACCTGCGCGAGTTCGTCGTCGACCATCTCGCGACCCACCCCGCCGTCGCCCACGCCGAGACCTCGCTCATCTACGAGCACAAGCGCGGGCCCGGGATCTGGGGCACCGCCGAGCCGGCGCCGTGACGCTGCCGGCCGGCGCCGCGCGCTACTGCTCGCCAGGGCCGCGCTGGCGCAGGAAGCGCTGGAACTCGCGGGCGAGGACGTCGCCGGACGGGAGGTCCTGCGGGCGGAGCTGGGGCTCCTCCTCGGCGGCGGCCTTCTCGAGGCGCTCGACGAACGCCTGCACCTCGGGGTCGCTGTTGACCGCGGCCGAGACCTGGCGCTCGTAGTCGGCCGTCGCGTCCTCGAGCTCCTCCGCGTCGACGGAGACGCCGACGAGCGACTCGATCTTGCGCACGAGCGCGAGCGCGGCCTTGGGGTTGGGCGCGGCCGCGACGTAGTGCGGCACGCTGGCCCACAGCGACGCCGACGGCATGCCCGCCTCCTGGCAGGCGCCGTGCAGCACGCCGACGATGCCGGTCGGGCCCTCGTAGCTCGTCTGCGGCAGGCCGAGGCGCTCGACGAGCGAGTCGTCGGTCGACAGGCCGGTGATCGGCACCGGGCGCGAATGCGGCACGTCGGCGAGCAGCGCGCCGACCGTGACGACCAGCTGCGTCCCGAGCGCCTCGGCGAGATCGACGACGTGACGGCAGAACGTGCGCCAGCGCATCGACGGCTCCGGCCCGCTGACGAGGATGAGGTCGCGCGGCGCCCGCGGCACGCGCGCGGCGTAGAAGTCCAGCGAGGGCCACGTGATGCGGCGCGTGCGGCCCTCGACGAGCTCGATCTTCGGGCGCGTCGCCTGGAAGTCGAAGAACTCCTCCGGGTCCATGCGCGCGAAGCGCTCGGCGCCGAGCGAGGAGCCGAGGAAGCCGACGGCGGAGGATGCGGCGTCGCCGGCGTCGTTCCAGCCGGTGAACGCGCACACGAGCGCGGGCGCGCGCAGGCCGTCCGGCCGGCTCTCCCAGATCAGCGGCTGCATCCGATCCACGGTACATCATGGGCTGGTGGCTTCCCCCACCCTCGACGAGGCCCAGGTGCGGCCGCTCGCGACGCTCCGCGACGGCGACGCGATCGCCGGCGTGTACGCCTGCACGCGCAAGGACCGGCTGCTCTCGCGCGCGGGCGCGCCGTACCTCGCGCTCGAGCTGCGCGACCGCACGGGCGCGCTTCCGGCACGGGTGTTCCGGGACGCGGACCTGCACGCCGGGCGCTTCGAGCGCGGCGACCTCGTGCGCGTCGAGGGCCGCGTCGCGCGCTTCCGCGAGGAGCTCCAGGCCGAGCTGAGCGCGGTCGCGCGCGCAGCCTCTGCGGACGCCGACCCGGCCTCGTTCCTGCCCGTCGCCTACCGCGACCTCGACGAGCTCGACGGCTTCCTGGAGCACCTCGCCGGCGAGGTCCGCGACGCGGCCTTCCAGGCGCTCCTGCGCACGCTGCTCGAGGACCCCGCGTTGCGCGCGGCGCTGCGGCGCTCGCCGTGCACGCGCGGCGGCCACCACGCCTACCTCGGCGGGCTGCTCGAGCACACGGTCGCGGTCGCGCAGCTCGCGCTGGAGACGTGCACGCTGCACCCGCGCCTGGACCAGGACCTGCTGCTGAGCGCGGCGATCGTGCACGACCTGGGCAAGACGCGCGAGTTCACGCTGGGCGCCGAGATCGCCCACAGCGACGAGGGGCGCCTGCTCGGCCACGTCGAGCTGGGGCTGCGGATGCTCGACGCCGCCGCGCGCAGGTCAGGCCTCGACGAGCCGCGGGCGCTCGCGCTCGCGCACTGCGTCCTCACGCACCACGGCGCGGACGCCGCGCCGGGGCGGCGCTTCGGCTCGCCCGAGGCGCTCGCGCTCTACCGGCTGAACGCCGTCGACGCGGCCGTCAAGGGCGCCCTGGAACACGGGCTTCCGGCTTAGCGCGAGCGGGCTCCTCCGCCAGCGCCTCCGCGACCGCGCGCAGCAGCGCGTCGCGCGTGAACGGCTTCTGCACGAACGCGATGTCGCCCTCGCGCGCGCCGGCCTTGACGATCTCGTCGTCGGTGTGGCCCGACATGTACACGACGCGCAGGCCCGGCGTGCGGTCGCGCGCGTGCCCGGCCAGCTCGGAGCCGCTCATGCCCGGCATCACGAGATCGGTGATCAGCAGGTCGACCGGCTCCCAGGAGGCGAGCGCCTCGTCCGCGCTCGCGGCCTCGCGCACGACGTAGCCCTCGGCGCCGAGGATGCGCACCGCCTGACGGCGCACCGGGTCCTGGTCCTCGACGACCAGCACGGTCGCACTCGCCGGCGCGGGCGGCGCGGCCGGGGGCGCGGCCGGCGCCTCGCGGCCGCCTGCGCCCGGCGCGGCGGCGGGGAGCGTCACGGTGATCGTCGTGCCGGCGCCCGGCGCCGAGTCGATCCGCACGCTGCCGCCGGAGTCCGTGACGATGCCGTGCACGGTCGCGAGGCCGAGGCCCGTGCCATGGCCCGGCTCCTTGGTCGTGAAGAACGGCTCGAACGCGCGGTCGGCGACCTCGGCCGGCATGCCCGCGCCGTCGTCGACCACGGTGACGCAGACGCCGTCCTCGGCCGCGCGCACGGTGATCGCGAGCGTGCCGCCGTCGGGCATCGCGTCGCGGGCGTTGACCGCGAGGTTGACGAGCACCTGCTCGAGCTGCGCGCGGTCGGCCAGCACCGGCGGCAGCGCGCTGTCGCACATGATCCGCAGCGCGATCCGCTCGCTCAGCGTGCGGTTCAGGAGCCGCTCGAGGTCGCGCACCAGCTCGCCGACGTCGAGGCGCTCCTTCTTGGCGACCTCGCGGCGGCTGAACATCAGCAGCTGGCGCGTGAGCGCCGCAGCGCGCTCGGCGGCGCGGCCGATCTCCTCGATGTCGTCGCGCACGGGGCTGTCGGAGGGCAGCTCGCGCTCGGCGAAGCCGACGCAGGTGAGGATCACCGAGAGCAGGTTGTTGAAGTCGTGGGCGACGCCGCCGGCGAGCTGACCGACGCTCTCGAGCCGCTGCGCCTGCGCGAGGCGCTGCTCGAGCTCCACGCGGACCTTCTCCGAGCGCGTGCGCTCGGTCATGTCGGTGGCGATCGTGCAGACCGCGTAGACGCGGCCCTCGGCGTCGCGCAGCGGGAACTTCAGGTCCAGGTAGTGGACCTCCTCGCCCTCCGCGCCGCCGGGGGCGGTGATCAGGTTCTCGCACATCTCGCCGGTCGCGATGACCTGGCGGTCGTACTCGTCCGTGTCGGGCGAGCGCTCGCCGAGCACCTCCGCGGCGCTGCGGCCGATCGCGTTCTCCGCGCTGACGCCGTACATCTCCTCCCAGCGCCGGTTGACGAGCGCGTAACGCTGCTCGAGGTCCTTCACGATCACCAGCGCCGGCGAGTTGTCGATGATCGCCTGCAGGCGCTCCTCGCCCGCGCGGCGCTCGGCCTCCGCGCGGCGGCGCTCGGTGATGTCGACGAGCTGGCAGAGGAAGTAGAGCGGGCGCTCGCCGTCGCCGTGCATCAGCGAGACGTGCGCGAGCGCATGCACGATCCGCCCGTCGGCGTGCACGTAGCGCTTCTCGACCGCGTACGAGCGCCGGCGGCCGGCGAGCAGCTCCTTCATCAGCGGTCGGTCGAGGCTGCGGTCCTCCGCGTGCGCGAGGTCCTGGAGGCGCACGGAGCGCAGCTCCTGCTCGGTGCGGCCGAGCATCTGGCCGATCGAGCGGTTCAGGCGCAGCCAGCGGCCCTCCAGGTCGATCAGCGCCATGCCGATCGGCGCGTCGTCGAAGGCGCGGCGGAAGAGCTGCTCGGCGGCCCGCAGCGCGTCCTCGACGCGGCGGCTCTCGGTGACGTCCTGCGCGGTGCCGTGGACGACGAGCGGCTTGCGTCCCGGGTCTGTCTCGTCGACGACGACCTCGCCGCGCGCGTGGATCATGCGCTGCTCGCCGTCGGGGCGGACGATCCGGTAGTCGAGGCTCCAGCTGCGGCGCTCGGCGACCGCGGTCTCGATCACGCGCGCGACGCGCGCGCGGTCGTCGGGGTGGACCTTGTCGAGGTAGCTGCCGTAGGAGCCGGGGAAGCGGTCGGGCCGCACGCCGTAGATGCGGTACAGCTCGTCGGACCACGTGACGCGGTCGGCGACGACGTCCCACTCCCAGCTGCCGAGACGGGCGATCTGCTGGGCCTCGGCGAGCTTCGCCTCGCCGGCGGCGAGCCGCTCCTCGGCCTCCTTGCGGCTGGTGATGTCCTGGATCTGACAGACGTAGTTGTGCGGCGCCCCGGCCGCGGCGCGCACGAGCGTGGCGCTCAGCAGCACGGTCACCGCCTGCCCGTCGCGGTGGCGCAGGCGCGTCTCCGCCTGGAACGAGCTGTCGGCGCCGTCGCGCAGCCGCTCGCGGTTCCAGACGCTGCCGTCCGGGTCCATCAGCAGCTCGAAGATCGAGAGCTCGAGCAGCTCCTCCTCGCTGCGCGCGAGCATCCGCCCGAGGGCGGCGTTGACCCGCCGCAGGCTGCCGTCGGGGGCGAGCAGCGCCATGCCGATCGGGGCGTCGCGGAAGGCGTCCCCGAAGCGCTCCTCGTCGGCCTCGGCGCGGGCGCTCGCGTCGCGCGCGACGACGTGCAGCAGGCCGGCGCCGGCGTCGATCGCCGCGCGGACGTCCAGCCAGCGCAGCTCGCCACCGGGGCGGACGATGCGGAAGCGCAGCTCGCGGTGATGGTCGCGCGCGTCGCCCGAGAGCTGGGCCAGGCCCGCCTCGAGCACGTCGCGGTCGGCGCGATGCACGAGGTCCCACAGCGACGTGCCGACGAGCTCGTCCGCGGCGCGGCCCGTGATCCGGCAGGCCGCCTCGTTGACGCGCACGACGGACCCGTCGAGCGCCGCGACGAGCATGCCGTCGTGGGACAGCTCGAACAGGCGCCGTTCGAGCGCGCCGGCTGTGGTTTCGGTCTCTTCGTGCATGTCGGACCGGGCGCCTGCGCGCGGCGCCCAGGGCGAGGGTACGCCCGCGCATGGACGCAGGGTCAGCCCACCAGGGAGAGCATCGGCCCGAAAAGCGGCGTACTTGAGCGCCCGAGCGCGGTGTGCGCCGGTGCTCCAGGTACGCTCCGCTTCGTGTCCGACGCACCGCCGCCGGTCTCCGCCCATTTCGTCAACAACGTGCTCGCCGCCGCTGCCAGCTACATCGACGAGGAGCCCGAGATGGCGCGTGACGTGATCGCCGAGCTGGGACAGTTCCTGTCGTTCCGCCTACGCGATCCCACGCCGGTCTCGCTCGCGCGCGAGCTCGACCACGTCGCCACGTACGTACGGCTCGAGCAGGCGCGCTTCCCGGGGCGGATAGACGCCCGCTTGCCCGACAGCGGCGGCGCTCCGACCGTGCAGGTCGCGCCCGCCTCGCTCCAGGCGCCGCTGGCCGATGCGCTGGGGCGGCGGCTGCGCGAGGTGCCCGGCCCCTGCTCGCTCGCGCTGAGCGGGCCGGACGGCGACGGCGCCTTCGCGCTCGAGCTCGGCGGCCCGAACGGCGGCGGCGGCGAGCAGATCGCCATCCGCCCGGGGGCGCGGGCATGAGCCCGGGCGGCCTCTCGATCCTCGCGGTGGACGACGAGCCGCGCGCGCTGGCGGACGTCAAGCGCCTGCTCGAGACCTCCGCGGCGGTCGAGAAGGTGGAGACCGCGGCGTCCGCCAAGGAGGCGCTCGTCTACCTCAGCGGCGGCCGCTTCGACGCGCTCTTCCTCGACGTCGCGATGCCGGAGATCGAGGGCATGGCGCTCGCGCGGCTGCTGCGCCGCTTCACCGACCCGCCCGCCGTCGTCTTCCTCACCGGCCATCCCGACGCCGCGGTGGAGGCCTTCGAGGTCCAGGCGCTCGACTTCCTGATCAAGCCCGTCACCCGCGACCGCCTGGAGGCCGCGCTCGTGCGCGTGCAAGAGCACGTGGGCGCGCGCGCCGGCGGGGGCGTCGCGGCGCCCATCGCGGCCGACGGGAACGGCGCCACCGCGGGCGCAGCGGCGGCGGGGGCCGGCCCGGACGTGGTGGCCGTCGACAACCCCGAAGCGCCCGGCAAGCGGCTCGTACGGCTCGAGAACATCCGCGCGGTGCAGGCGAACGGGGACTACGCGCGGATCCTCGCCGAGGAGGGCTCGTTCCTCCTGCGCACGCCCGTCTCGCAGCTCGAGCGCGACTGGGGCCCGGCCGGCTTCGTGCGCGTCCACCGCGCCTACCTCGTGAACCTCAAGCAC
>DASTWP010000014.1:0-7562 GCA_035765835.1 Solirubrobacteraceae bacterium | reverse complement strand
CTCGCGACGCTGGGTGCGCCGGAGCGGCGCACGCTGCTCGGCCGCCGCCGGCGCGGCAGGCCCCGCGCGGCCGAGCCCTCCCCCGCTCCCGCACCGGTGACGACCGGCCGCGCGACGCTGATCGGGGCGCAGCCGTTCGCGGACGCGGCGGAGGCCGAGGCCTGGCTCGGCGGCGCCGACGGCGAGGCCGAGGCGGCGGCGGCGCTGGCCGCGCTCAACCGCGTGCTGCACGCGCAGCGGCTCGCGACCGCGGACGCCGCGGTGCACGAGGTCGCGCGAGAGCAGGCGCTCGTGGTGCGCATCGGGATCGGCGGCGGCGAGCAGGTCGCGGAGGGGCGCTGGAGCCGCGCGCTGGAGCTGCCTGCGCCGCAGCCGGAGCGCCTGCGCCGCCCGGCCGCGCTGCGCTCGCAGGAGCGCCTCGCGGCGCTGCTCGGCGGGCGTGACGCGCCGCTGGCGTGCGAGGACCTCGCGCTGCGCGCACGCGGCGATCTCGCGGCCGGCCGCGTGCGCGAGGCGGCCTTCCAGTTGCGCGTCGCGCTCGAGGCGGCGATCGCGGAGCTCGAGCCGTGGTCCGGCCGCGGCGACATCGGCGAGCGGCTCGAGGAGCTCCGCCGCGAGCGCGCCGTCGTCGGCGCGACCGCGAACGCGGCCCTCCAGGGCGGCCTCGGCGAGGAGGCCGCAGACGACGTCGAGCGCGTGCTCGGGCGCCTGGAGGCGGCGCTGCGCGCGCGCACCGCGCTCGGCTTCGCCGAGTAGTCAGCGCCTTCGGGGCGGCTGCAGCACCAGCATCACCGGGCGCATGACCGAGCGCGGGATCCGGCGGGCGAGCCGCATCCCGCGCAGGCCGATCCGCGAGCGCCGCACGCTGCCGCGGCCGAGCGAGCGGCTGATCGCGCCGCCGCGCACCGGCAGCCGGTGGTGCAGCGGCTCGCCGCGCGCGCTCTCGGCGAGCGTGCGCCCGATCACCAGCCGCTGGATCTCGCTCGTGCCCTCGAAGATCGTGTAGAGCTTCGCGTCGCGGTACCACTTCTCGACGGGCAGGTCGCGCACGTAGCCCCAGCCGCCACAGACCTGGATCGCCTTCTCGCTGATCCGGACCGCGACCTCGGAGGCCATCAGCTTCGACATCGAGCCCTCGCCGTGCACGTAGGGAACCTTCTGCGCCGCCATCCAGGCCGCCCGCCACGTCAGCAGCCGCGCGGCGTCGAGCTCGGTCGCGAGCTCCGCGAGCGGGAACTGCACGCCCTGCTTGTCGATGATCGGCTCCCCGAAGGCCTCACGCTCGGCGGCGTACTCGCAGGCGAACTCGAGCGCCGCGCGGGCGATGCCGAGCGCCTGCGCCGCGACCATCGGGCGCGTCTGCTCGAAGGCGCCGAGCGTCGCGGAGCTGCCGGCGCCCTTGCGCGCCTCGTCCATGCGGCGGTTCAGGCGCCCCTCCCCGCCGAGCAGGTTCGCCGCCGGCACGCGGCAGCCCTCGAAGCGCAGCTCGGCGGTGTGCGAGGCGCGGCAGCCGAGCTTCTCGAGCTTGCGCACGAGCGTCAGGCCGGGCGTGCCCCCGGGCACCACGAACAGGGCCTGCCCGCGATGGCCGAGCTCCGGGTCGACCGTCACGTTGACGACGTGCACGTCCGCGATGCCGCCGTTGCCGATCCACATCTTGTGGCCGTCGATCACCCACTCCTCGCCGTCCTTGCGCGCGCGGGTGCGCAGGCTGCGCACGTCACTGCCGCCCTCGGGCTCGGAGACGCAGAGCGCGGCGAGCTTGAGGTCGCCGGGGACGCCGAAGCACTCGGGCGCCCAGCGCAGCAGCTGCTCGGGCGTCGCCGCCTGCGCCATCGCCGACAGCGCGAGCGCGGGCATCACGATCGAGAGGCCGATGCCGGCGCAGCCCCAGAACAGCTCCTCCATGAAGAGCGGCAGCGACAGGCCGGTCGGGTCGCCGATGAGATCGCGGTAGAAGAGCGGGTTGTAGAAGCCCTCGCGCGCGGCCTGCTCGAGGATCGGCCACGGGAACTCCTCGTCGCGGTCGTACTGCGCGGCGGCGGGGCGGATCACCTCCTCGGCGAAGCGGTGCGTGCGCTCGACGAGGTCGCGCTGCGCCGCGGTCAGCTCGAGGCTGAAGCCGCTCATCGCAGCGGGCCCGCGCTGCCGCTCAGGTGCAGGCGCTCGCCGTCGCTGCCGCGCAGGGCGAACGCCACGTCCGGGCCGCTGCGCTGCGCTGCGAGCCCCGCCCTGCCCGGGATCCGCAGCGGCGCGCGGAACGAGACGTCGGCGGCGCACGCGGCGGGCAGCTGCCCCTCGAGCGCGGCCAGGCAGCGGGCCTTCATCCACATGCCGTGGGCGATCGTGCCGGGCATGCCGAACAGCCGCGCCGCGGCGCCGCTGATGTGGATCGGGTTGCGGTCCCCGGAGACGGCGCCGTAGCGGCGCCCGACGTCCTTCGGCGCCTCGATCCAGGCGCGCGGCTCGCGCGGCGGCTCGGGCTCCTCCTCGTCCTCGCGCGGCGCGTCGCCGGGCGGCGACTTCTCCCGCCGCAGGTACGTGCTGCGCTCGGTCCAGACGGTCTCGCCGCCGGCGCGGGCCTCGGCGACGACGTCGAACTGCCGGCCGCGGCGGTGCGGGCGCAGGCGCTCGGCCCGGCACTCGATGCTCGGGCGCTCGCCGGGCGTCAGCGCCCGGCGCTGCTCGATGCGGTTGGCGACGTGGACGAGGCCGATCACGCCGAACGGGAAGTCGCGCGCGGTCATCAGCTCCATCGCCAGCGGGAACGCGACGACGTGCAGGTAGGTCGGGGGCAGCTCGTCGCCCAGCCGGAACCCGCAGACCTCGTCGTAGGCGGCGAGGTGGTCGCGGTCGATCGCGACGTCGCGCAGCGCGAGGCGCCGCTCCGGCAGCGCGTCGCCGGCGCGCCTGCCGACCGCACCGCGGACGGCGCGCGCGTACAGCGCGCGCGTGCTCGGGGGCTCGGTCAGCTCGGTCGCGCTCATGCGCCGAGCAGGCTCTGCCCGCAGACGCGCACGACGTTGCCGTTGACGGCGCCGGACGCCGGGCTCGCCATCCACGCGATCGTCTCGGCCACGTCGACCGGCAGGCCGCCCTGCGCGAGGCTGTTCATGCGCCGGCCCGCCTCGCGCGTCGCGAACGGCATCGCCGCGGTCATGTCCGTCTCGATGAAGCCGGGCGCGACCGCGTTGATCGTCGCGCCGCGGGCGCGCAGCACCGGCGCGAGCGCGCCGACCATGCCGATCACGCCGGCCTTGCTCGTCGCGTAGTTGGCCTGCCCGCGGTTGCCGGCGATGCCGCTGACCGAGGACACGGACACGATCCGCCCCGGCGCGCGCAGCAGCCCGCCCTCCAGCAGCGCGTCGTTCAGCCGCTCCTGGCTGGAGAGGTTCACGTCGAGGACCGCGTCCCACAGCTCGGAGCGCATGCCTGCGAGCGTCTTGTCGCGCGTGATCCCGGCGTTGTGGACCATGACGTCGAGCCCGCCGTGACGCTCGGCGAGGTGCTCGGTGAGCGCCTGCGGCGCGTCCGCGGCGGTGACGTCGAGCTGGAGCGCCTCGCCGGAGATCTCGTTCGCGGCGGCCGCGAGCGCCTCGCCCGCCGGCGGCACGTCGACGCAGACGACGTGCGCGCCGTCGCGCGCGAGCACCTCGGCGATCGCACGGCCGATCCCGCGCGCGGCGCCGGTGACCACGGCGACCTTCCCGTCCAGCGCCCGCTCCCAGTCCGCGGGGATCGCGACGGTCCCCTCCCCGGGCGGCTCGAGCCACACGACCTGCCCGTCGACGTAGGCCGAGCGCGCGGAGAGCAGGAAGCGCAGCGTGGACTCGATCGCGCCCTCGGCGCCCGCAGCGACCTGCACGAGCTGCGCCGTCGCGCCGCCGCGCAGCTCCTTGCCGGCCGAGCGCACGAAGCCCTCGAGCGCACGCTGCGCGGTGCGCTCGCGCGGCGGCTCGCAGTCCTCGGGCCTGCTGCCGAGCACCAGCAGCCGCCCCGACGGCGCGAGCGCGCGGATCGCCGGGCGGAAGAACGCGAGCAGCCTGTGCAGCCCGGGGCTGTCGGCGATCCCGGTCGCGTCGAAGATCGCCGCGCCGAAGCGGGGGCCGTCGCCCGCGGGCTCCGACTCGCGCACGACGTGCGCGCCCACCGAGCGCAGCACCTGCTCGAGCGGCTCCGCGAGCCGCCCGCAGGGGGCGCCGCCCGCGAGCACCGGCCCGCGCGCGACCGGCTTGCCCGGCTCGTGGCGCTCGAGCGGCGCCGGCACGGGCAGGCCCGCGCGCTTCATCGCGGTGCGCGCGAGCGTGTTCATGCCGCTGCCTCGAGGATCGCGACGACGCCCTGGCCACCCGCGGCGCAGATCGACACCAGGCCGCGGCCGGAGCCGCGCTCGTGCAGCAGCTTCGCGAGCGTCGCGACGATGCGCCCGCCGGTCGCGGCGAACGGGTGGCCGACCGCCAGCGAGGAGCCCGTGACGTTCAGCTTCTCGGGGTCGATCGCGCCGAGCGGCTCCTCGCGCCCGAGGCGCTCGCGGCAGAAGACCGGGTCCTGCCACGCCTTCAGCGTCATCAGGACCTGCGAGGCGAAGGCCTCGTGCAGCTCGTAGAAGTCGAAGTCCTGGAGCGCCAGGCCGTTGCGGTCGAGCAGCCGCGGCACGGCGTACAGCGGCGCGGCGAGCAGCCCCTCGTCGCCGTGGACGAAGTCGACGGCGCCTGTCTCGGCGTCGACGAAGCGCGCGAGCACCGGCAGCGAGCGCCCGGCGGCCCACTCCTCGCTGCCGAGCAGCACGAGCGACGCCCCGTCGGTCAGGGGCGTCGAGTTCGCGGCGGTCATCGTCGCGTCGGGGCCCTTGCCGCCGAAGACCGGCTCGAGCTTGGCGAGCTTCTCGACCGTTGAGTCCGGGCGCAGGTTCTGGTCGCGCTCGAGGCCGAGGTAGGGCGTCACGAGGTCGTCGAAGAAGCCGCGCTCGTACGCCGCGGCGAGCTTGCTGTGGCTGCCGACCGTCCACTCGTCCTGCTCAGCGCGCGTGATGCCCCAGCGCTTCGTCGAGATCGCCTGGTGCTCGCCCATCGACAGGCCTGTGCGCGGCTCCTCGTTGCGCGGGATCGCCGGCACGAGCTGGCGCGGGCGGGCGCGCATCAGCGCGGCGGCGCGCCCGCCGGCGGACTTCGCGCGGTTGGCGTCCAGCAGCACGCGGCGCAGCTGGTCGTTCAGCTCGATCGGCGCGTCGCTCGTCGTGTCGACGCCGCCGGCGATCGCGCACTCCGCCTGCCCGAGCGCGATCTTGTTCGCGACGGCGATGATCGCCTGCAGGCCGGTGCCGCACGCCTGCTGGATGTCGTACGCGGGCGTGTCGGAGGAGAGCGCGCTGCCGAGCACGCATTCGCGCGTCAGGTTGAAGTCGCGGCTGCGCTTCAACACCGCGCCCGCGACCACCTCCCCCATGCGCTCGCCCTGCAGCGAGAAGCGCGAGACGAGCCCGTCGAGCGCCGCGGTCAGCATGTCCTGGTTGGAGGCGTGCGCGTAGGGCCCGTCGCGGCGCGCGAACGGGATCCGGTTGCCGCCCAGGATCGCGGCCTTCCGCGGTGGCTGCGCCATCTCGACGGCAGCTACCCGCTACGCAGGGAGCCAATCGTCGCGGCCAGCGCCGCGAGCAGGAACGTCCAGCGGTGGATGAGCCCGTGCGCGAGCAGCGCGCCGATCAGCCCTCCGAGCGCGTAGCAGACCCACACCGACCCCGGCAGCGCGACGCCGCGGTCCGCGGCGTCCTCCTCGCGCTCGCGGCGCAGCAGCTTGCGCGTCGCGCGCATCACGAACATCGTCGTCGTGCCCGTGATGTAGGTGACGTTCACGCCGGTCTCGTTGCTGCGGCGCACCGAGGACGTCTGCAGGCCCATCGTCGCGCCGCCGAGAAGGATCAGCGGCACGCGCGGCACGCTCGTCAGCGCGCCGAGCAGCGCGAGCCCGGCGAGCAGCAGCGCCTCGAGCCGCAACCCGGCGCCGGTGCCCGGCACGAGCGTGCCGAGCACGGCGCCGGCGCAGAACCCGCCGAGGGCCGCAGCGGAGCGCGCGGCGTGGCCGCCGTCGCCCTCCGCCGCGGCGATCCCGAGCAGGACCGTGTTTCCCGTCATGTTCGCCGTGAAGACGCTCCCGAGGGAGATGTAGCTCACGGCGTCCACGACGCCGGCCGCCCACGCGAGCGGGGTCAGGTGGCGGGGCTTCAGGGCCTCGTCGCCACGTCCTGCTGCGCGGACCGCGTGTGCCCGACCGGCAGGATGTCCCGCAGGAAGGTCTTGTTCATCACGATCGCCGCGGACGCGTACCACGCCGCCGCCGCGGTGGCCATGCCGAAGCCGCCACCGATGTTGAACAGGACCTTCGACGGGATCGCCGTGCCGAGCCCGAGGCACACGTACGCCGGCCACAGCGTCAGGAAGACGACCTGTATCGCCATGTTCACGCGGAAGGAGGCGATCCACATGTAGAAGCTGAACAGCCCCCACGAGAACAGGTAGAGGGACAGGATCCCGGCCTGGTCGGCCGTGGGAATCGTCTTCAGCAGCGTGTGCTGCAGCAGGTAGTAGCTGATCCAGAACCCGCCGTAGGAGCTGAGCGCCACCGCGGCGAACGTGTCGTTCTTGATGAACGCCCACATGCCTGCGAGCAGCTGCACGAGGCCGCCGTAGGCCAGTGCCACGCTCAGCACGGCGGGCGCGCTTGCGTTGGGCAGGATGCCGACGTTGACGACGCTCAGCATCATCGTCGCCAGCGCGAATCCGGCCAGGCCCAGCGCGGCCGGCTCTGAGATGAAGCGGGCGGGGCCCGCCTCGTCGAACTTGACGCCCCGGCCCGTGAAGCGGGCGGCGCGTTCGGACGGAGTGACAGCGGCTGCCATCACGCACCTCCTTGCATCGTGTTCTCGCGTAGCGCCAGCGCCACGGCCTGCGAGGTGTGCAGACCCTTGCGCTGGGCGCCGTGCTTGATCTGCGAGCGGCAGGAGAAGCCGTCCGCGATGACGATCGCGTCCGGCGCCTCCCGGACGGCCGGCAGCAGGAAGCGCTCGCCGACCGCCATCGAGACCTCGTACTTCTCCTCTTCGTAGCCGAAGCTGCCGGCCATGCCGCAGCAGCCCCAGTCGTCGTCCCCCCACTCGACGCCCATGCGCTCGAGCAGGCGGCGCTCGGCGTCGAGGCCCATGATCGCCTTGTGGTGGCAGTGGCCCTGGACGATCGCCGGGCGCCCGAGCTTCGGCGGCTCGAAGTCCGGCGCGTGGCGCTCGAGCAGCTGCGCGAGCGTGTACGTCTGCGACTTCAGGCGCAGCGCGTCCTCGTCCTTGGGCAGCAGGTTGGCGGTCTCGTCGCGGAACGCCGCGACGCAGCTGGGCTCGATGCCGACGATCGGCAGCCCCCGGGTCAGGTACGGGCCCAGCGCGTCCAGGTTGCGGCGCGCGAAGCGCTTGGCGATCTTCAGCATCCCGAAGTCGTAGAGCGGCCGCCCGCAGCACACGCCCGGCGGCGTCAGCGCGACGTCGAAGCCGGCGTGCTCGAGCACCTCGACCATCG
>DASTWP010000013.1:0-4624 GCA_035765835.1 Solirubrobacteraceae bacterium | reverse complement strand
GACGGGCGCAAGACGATCCCGTACGTCGAGGACGACCCGCCGGCGCCGGTCGGCGCCTACGGGCGCACGAAGCTCGCGGGCGAGGAGGCCGTCGCGGCGGCGGGGCCCGACCACGCGATCGTGCGCACGGCGTGGCTGTTCGGCAGCGGCGGGCGCAACTTCGTCGACTCGATGCTGGCGCTCGCGGAGGGCAGGGACGAGGTCAGCGTCGTCACCGACCAGGTCGGCTGCCCGACGTGGACCGGGCACCTCGCGCCCGCGCTCGTCGAGCTGGCCGAGCGGCGCGACACCGGCGTCTTCCACGTCGCGGGAGCCGGGCGCTGCTCGTGGTACGAGCTGGCGGTCGAGGCGTTCGTCGTCGCGGGCGTCGACTGCCGCGTCGTGCCCACCACGAGCGAGGCGTTCCCGCGGCCGGCTCCGCGCCCGGCGTTCAGCGTGCTCGAGAGCATCCGGCCCGAGGCGCCGATCCTGCCGCCGTGGCAGGAGGGGCTGCGCGCACACCTCGCGCAGCGCGTCGAGGCGCTGCGATGAGGCTGCTGGTCTGCGGCGGCGCGGGCTTCATCGGCTCGAACTTCGTGCGCGTGCGCCTCGCCGAGCACGGCGATCGGATCGTCGTGCTCGACAAGCTCACCTACGCGGGCCGGCGCGAGAACCTCGAGGGCCTGGACATCCGCTTCGTGCACGGCGCGATCGAGGACCCGGCCGCTGTCGCGGACGCCGCCGAGGGCGCCGAGGCGATCGTCAACTTCGCCGCCGAGACGCACGTCGACCGCTCGATCGCCGAGCCCGACGCGTTCGTGCGCACCAACGGCCTGGGCACCTACGTGCTGCTCGAGGCGGCGCGCGAGCGCGGGCTGCCCTATCTCCAGGTCTCCACCGACGAGGTCTACGGGTCGATCGAGTCCGGCTCCTTCACCGAGGACTCGCCGCTGCGGCCGTCCTCCCCCTACAGCGCGACGAAGGCCGGCGCCGACCTGCTCGTCTCCAGCTACTTCCACACCTACGGCGTGCGCACGCTGATCTGCCGCGGCTCGAACAACTACGGGCCCTACCAGTACCCGGAGAAGCTGATCCCGCTGATGGTGCTCAACGCGCTTCACGGCGACCCGCTGCCGGTCTACGGCGACGGCATGCAGGTGCGCAACTGGCTCTACGTCGAGGACTTCGCGCGCGGCATCGGGCACGTGCTCGAGCACGGCGCGCCGGGCGAGGCCTACAACGTCGGCGGCCCCGACGAGTGCCCGAACATCGAGGTCGTCAGGCGGATCGTCGAGCTGACCGGCGCCGAGGAGTCGCTGATCGAACACGTCGTCGACCGCCCCGGCCACGACCGCCGCTACTCGCTGGGCTCCGAGAAGGTGCGCGCGCTCGGCTGGGAGGCGCAGGTGCGCTTCGAGGAGGGCCTCGAGCGCACAGTCGCGTGGTACCGCGAGCACCGCGCCTGGTGGGAGCCGATCCGCTCGGGCGAGTACCGCGCCTACTACGAGCGCCAGTACGGGCGCGCCTTGCGTTAGCTCAGCGAGCTGATCTTCCAGCGGCCGCCCTCGCGCACGAGGCCGACCTTGTCGACCTCGGCGGAGGCCTTGCCGCGCTTGGCCCTGACCGTCGCGGTCGCGCTCGGGCCGTTGACGGTGACGTCCGTGACCGTCAGGTCGAAGGAGTCGGTGTCCTTGATCGCCGCCTCGACGACCTTCTGGCAGTTGCCGCCGAGCCGTGCCTTCAGCGCGTTCGCGAGCAGGTCCTTGCAGATCTTCGCCTGGTCGCGGTTCTGGCCGTCGGTCTGGAGGTCCTCGATCGTCTGGGCGGCCTGCTGCCCGGCGCCCTTGAACTTCGTCGCCGAGCTGCCGGAGTTGGGCGTGGCGCTGCAGCCGGCGAGCAGCGCGGCGAGCGCGGCGGCGGCGATCGGCATGGAGGCGCGCATCGGGACCGCAGCGTAGCCGCTTGCTCCTACCATGGACGGCGATGGCCCGGCAGGACACGGCCCCCGCGCCCCGGGGGCGCCACGCGCCGCCGCTCGAGGTGCGCCTCGGCGTGCAGCGCCGGCGGCTGTTACGGGCCGCCGCCGCGGTCTTCGCGCGCGAGGGCTACGCCGCCGCGACCGCCGAGGCGATCAGCCGCGAGGCCGGGATGTCGAAGGCGACCTTCTACGAGCACTTCGCCAACAAGGAGGAGTGCATCCTCACGCTGTTCGAAGTCGCGGTCACCGAGGTCATGCGCGCGATGGGCGAGGCCTCCGAGGCGGCGCGCCACGCCACCTACGAGGAGCACGTCGCCGCCAACGTGCGCGCGTTCCTGCGCACGCTCGCCGCCTATCCGGACTCGGCGCAGACGCTCGTGGTGGAGGTCGTCGGGGCGGGGCCGCGCGCGATGGAGCGCCGCGACGCGGTGATGGAGGCCTTCGCGGAGGCCCTGCACCGCGACAACGCGCGGATGGCGCCCCGCTACGGCGCACCGCGCTTCGCCTCCCGGGACGACGCCTACGCGGTGGTCGGCGCGATCCTCGAGCTCGCCTCGCGCCACCTGCGCTCCGGCCGCGGCGCCGACATCGTCGAGCTCGAGCCGGTGATCTCGCGCGTGCTGCTCGGCACGCTGCAGAGCGCGTGAGCGAAGCCGGGCTGTGCGCGCTCGAGGCGCGCGTCGTGGAGTGCCGCCGCTGCCCGCGGCTCGTGGCGTGGCGCGAGCAGGTCGCGCGCGAGAAGCGCGCCGCGTACGCGACCGAGACCTACTGGGGCCGCCCGATGCCGGGGTTCGGCGACCCGGACGCGCGCGAGCTCGTGCTCGGGCTCGCGCCCGCCGCCCACGGCGGCAACCGGAGCGGGCGCATCTTCACCGGCGACCGCTCGGGAGACTGGCTGTTCGCCTCGCTTCACCGCACCGGATTCGCGAACCAGGCGGTGTCGGTCTCGCGCGAGGACGGCCTCGAGCTGCGTGGCATGTGGATCACCGCGGCGGTCCGCTGCGCGCCGCCCGCCAACAGGCCGACCCCGCAGGAGCGCGACGCCTGCCTGCCGTGGGCGATCGACGAGCTGCGGCTGCTGCGCCACGCCGAACTGATCGTCTGCCTCGGCGCGTTCGCCTGGGACGCCGCCCTGCGCCTGCGCGCGGCGGTCCTCGGCGAGCCGCCGCCGCGGCCGCGGCCGAAGTTCGGCCACGACGTCCTGTGGGACGCGCATCCCCTCCCGCTGCTCGGCTGCTTCCACCCGAGCCAGCAGAACACGTTCACCGGCAAGCTCACGGTCGAGATGACCGACGCGGTCTTCACCCGCGCCCGCGCGCTGTCCGGACTCAGCTGAACGCCGGCTGGACGCCGCGCAGGACGCACGTGCCGCCCGGGACCGCCGGATCGCCCATGCAGTCGGTGCCCGGCTGCGTGTCGATCAGCAGGTAGGTGACGCCGCCGTCGCGGTCGTGGGAGAGGATCGCCTCGGTGCCGGTGGGCGCGGTCTGGGTCTGGCGGGTGCTGATGCGGTAGCTCGACAGGCCGAAGCGGCCGGGACAGCCGCCGGGGTCGCCGAAGCAGCCGCGCGAGAACTCCAGGCGACCGGCCTCGAACGCCGGCCAGCCGAGCTCGACCTGGGTCAGCCCGCCCCCGCCCTGGTGGGCGACGCGCGTGTGACCGCCCCCGATCGTGTCCATCCGGATGTCCGTGGAGAGGCCTTCGCCGACGCCCGAGTAGCGCCACGTGAAGCCGAGCCGCCGGCCGTAGAGGTCGAGATCCTCCGGGCGCGACAGCGTCGGGTTCGAGCACTGCCCGCGGCTGCACTGGTTGCGCGCGCCGCCGGGCTGGCGCGCCGAGCGCGCGGCGCCCGTCACGGGCCGCGTGTAGATGTAGGGATAGTCCGGCTTGCGGTCGTAGGTGCGGCCGAACGCGAGCGTGCCCTTCCAGATCGTCGGCCAGAACTCCGACGCGGCCGGCGCGTTCGCACCGGCGAGCTTCGTCTCGCGCGCCGTCGTGAAGTCGTACTCGTAGAGGTCGCAGCCCTTGCCGCGGTTGTAGAGCGACGGCGCGAAGGAGCCGCTCGGGGTGATCTCGCGCGTGCAGCGCGAGTAGACGGCGACGACGTGGCCCTGCGCGTCCGGCCCGAGGTCGGCGTCGAACGGCACGCTGCGGGGCGCCACCGGGACCACGCTCGTGATCCCGTTCGCGCGCGTCGTCAGCACGTACTGCTTCGTCGCATCGACGTACGCGCTCCACAGCAGCCGCCCGCCGTACGCGGCGATCGGCGTGTTGCGGTCGAGCTTGGCGATGTCGCCGGTCTCGGCGCGCGCGGCCGCGGGGGCGAGCAGCGAGGCGGCGAGGAGCAGCGGAAGTGCGAAGCGGCGCATGCTCCTGAAACGGGTCTCGTGCCCGTGAGGTTGCGGCAGTACGCTGGATGTGGTGCCGCTGTCCGCCTTCAGACCCGAGGTCCGAGCGTGGTTCGAGCGCGCCTTCGCGGCGCCGACGGCGGTGCAGGAGCAGGCGTGGCCGGCGATCGCCACCGGCGAGCACGTGCTGATCAGCGCGCCGACCGGCAGCGGCAAGACGCTCGCCGCGTTCCTGTGGGGCCTCGACCGCCTGAGCCGCGAGCCGGCCGACCACACGCGGCTCGTGTACGTGTCGCCGCTCAAGGCGCTCAGCTACGAC
>DASTWP010000012.1:0-3202 GCA_035765835.1 Solirubrobacteraceae bacterium | reverse complement strand
TTGAACCTCCAGGCGCCCGCCTACTCTCCCGACGGCCGCTGGCTCGCGGTGGGCTGGCCCGAGGCGGACAGCCTGCTCTTCGTCGCCACCGCGCCGCACGACGCGCGCGTGCGCCAGGTCGCGCACGTCACGCGCCGTTTCGGCCGCGGCGCCACCGTCACCGGGTGGTGCTGCCATTCGTAGGCCGCGGGCCTACTACGCGATCGTCGCACTCGGCAGGCACGCCCCGGCGCACCGCCGCGCTCAGGCGCTGCGCGTGCTCGGCAGCTTCCGGCCGGGCTAGGCGCCGAGGCCGCGCGCGCGGCGCATGATGTCCCGCAGCGCGAGCTGGTCCTCGTCCGGGAGCGCGGCGAACGCGGGTGGCGGCTCGCAGAGGCGCTGGTGGAGGCGCTCGCGCAGCTCCGCGCCGGCCTCGGTGACGACGAGCATCTTCACGCGCCGGTCGTGCTCGGCGCTGCGGCGCTCGACGAGCCCGCGGTCCTCGAGCCGGTCGACGATGCCCGTGACGTTCGAGTTGTCGCAGCAGAGCCGCCCGGCGAGCTCGCTCATCGCGACCGGGCGCTCGGGGTCCAGCGCGCGAAGCGCGGCGATCTGCGGCGGCGAGAGCTCGAACTCCTGCGCGATCGCGAGGAAGCGCTGGCGCGAGGAGCGCAGCAGGCCCTGCATGAGGTCCCATGCCTCGGCGGCGGGCGAAAGGGTCCGGATCTGCGAGCCCATCACAAGCGATGGTACTTGCAGCGGTTCACCGTTGCCATCCTCAAGTACCGGGTTCCTGACGCGACGTTCGCGAAGGGCCCGCGCACCCGCGTATTCTCGGCCGCGGTGCACGAGCACACGCTCGATCCGCAGAGCCTCGGCGACCACGTCGACCGCCTCTTCCGCGCGGCCTGGGCGCTCTGCGGGTCTCGCGAGGACGCGGAGGACCTCGTGCAGGAGACCTTCGCCCGCGTGCTCGCCAAGCCGCGGCGGATCCGCGGCTCGGACGACCTCGGCTACCTGCTCCAGGTGCTGCGCAACACGTTCGTCAGCCGCCACCGCAGCGCGATGCGCCGCCCGCAGACGACGGCGATCCCCGAGGACCTCGAGCTGCCCGACCGCACGTCGCCGCGGCCGGAGGAGATGGTCGCGGCGCGCGAGGTCTTCGCGCACATCTCTGCGCTGCCCGACGCCTACCGCGACACGCTCGTCGCCGTCGACGTCGCGGGCCTCTCCTACGGCGAGGCCGCAAGGCTGTTGAGCACCAAGGAGGCGACGATCACGAGCCGCCTGTTCCGGGCGCGCGCCCTCGTCGCGCGCGGGATGGATCCGGAGCGCGCAGGCGTCCTTGGAAGTGAGAGCGCATGAGCCGCCACGACCCCACCTGGATCGATCCCGAGGAGCATGCCCTCGCCGAGCGCGGCGCGGCGCTGATCGCTGCCGCCGTGGCGGAGACGCGCGCGCCCCAGCGCCTGCGCGAGCGCATCGAGGCGGACCGCGCCCGCCCGCCGGAGCGCCGCCCGTGGGCAGCGCGCCGCGGCTCGCTGCTGGGCGGCCTCGCGGCTGCGGTCGCGGCAGCCGCCGTCGCGGTCGTCCTCGCGACGGGCGGGTCGACGGGCGAGGGCGGGCCGAGCGTGCTGGCCGTCGCGGCGCTTGGCGTCCGGGCGCCCGCGCAGCCGGCGCCCGCGGACGCGCCGGGCAGCCGGACCCTGCTGCGGCGGTCGGTCGAGGGCGTCTCGTTCCCCGACTGGTCCTACCGCTTCGACTGGCGGCCCAGCGGCGCGCGCTCCGACCGCGTCGGCGGCCGCGCCATGACGACCGTCTTCTACGACGGCCCCCGCGGCACGCGCCTGGCGTACACGATCGTCGCCGGCGACGCGCTGGGGCGCATCGACCACGCGCAGACCACCACGGTCGCCGGCACCAGGCTCTGGACCGTCCGCCGCGGCGGACGCACGATCGTCACCTGGGAGCGCGCCGGCCACACCTGCGTGATCAGCGCCCCCGCCTCCGTGCCGGCGAGCCGCCTCCACGCGCTCGCGGCCTGGAGGGACGCGGGCTCGGTGCTCTTCTAGGCCCGGACGCACGAAGGGCCCGGCGCGAACGCCGGGCCCTCCGCAACGGCACTGCGCCGAAGGCGCCTGCCTACATCATCCCGCCCATGTCGGGCATGCCGCCGCCGCCACCGGAGTCCTTGTCCGGGATCTCGGCGACGATCGCCTCGGTCGTGAGGATGTTCTTCGCGATCGAGGCCGCGTTCTGCAGCGCCGAGCGCGTCACCATCGCCGGGTCGATCACGCCGTCGGTGACGAGGTCGACGATCTCGTTCGAGGAGGCGTTCAGGCCGAAGCCCTTCTTCGCCTTGCGGACGTCGTTGACGACGACCGATCCCTCGAGACCCGCGTTCTCGGCGATCTGCCGCAGCGGCTCCTCCAGCGCGCGCAGGACGATGCGGGCGCCGGTCTTCTCGTCGTCCTCGAACGTGTCGAGCGTGATGGCCGAGGAGGCCTGCAGCAGGGCGACTCCGCCGCCCGGCACGATGCCCTCCTCGAGCGCCGCGCGGGTCGCCTGGAGGGCGTCCTCGACACGGTGCTTCTTCTCCTTCATCTCGGTCTCGGTCGCCGCGCCGACCTTCACGACGGCGACGCCGCCCGAGAGCTTCGCGAGGCGCTCCTGGAGCTTCTCGCGATCGAAGTCGGAGTCGGTGTTCTCGACCTCCGTCTTGATCTGGTTGATGCGGCCGCGGATCGCGTCCGAGTCACCGTTGCCGTCGACGATCGTCGTCGTGTCCTTCGCGACGACGACGCGGCGGGCGCGGCCCAGCTGCGAGAGCTGCGTGTTCTCGAGCTTGAGGCCCATCTCCTCGGTGATGACCTCGCCACCGGTGAGGATCGCGATGTCCTCGAGCATCCGCTTGCGGCGGTCGCCGAAGCCCGGCGCCTTGACGGCGACGCCGGTGAACGTGCCGCGCAGCTTGTTCACGACCAGGGTCGCGAGGGACTCACCCTCGACGTCCTCGGCGATGATCAGCAGCGGCTTGCCCGACTGGATCGTCTGCTCCAGGATCGGCAGCACGTCGCGGACAGAGCCGATCTTCTGGTTGGCGATGAGGATGTAGGGATCCTCGAGGACGGCCTCCATGCGGTCCTGGTCGGTGACCATGTAGGGCGAGATGTAGCCCTTGTCGAACTGCATGCCCTCGGTGAACTCGAGGTCCATGCCGAAC
>DASTWP010000011.1:0-2102 GCA_035765835.1 Solirubrobacteraceae bacterium | reverse complement strand
GCCGTACGCGCGCAGATCGCCCGCGAGGCGCACGTACGCGCGCTGGTCGGCAGAGGCAGCCCCGGCACGGTCGCCCGCGGTCTCGAAGCGCGCGATCGCGCCGACGACGACGATCGCCGCCAGCAGCACGCCGACGAGCAGGGCGCGCAGCGGCACGGGCCGCGCGCCGCCGAGGAAGGCCGGCAGCGGCAGCGTCAGCGCCCCGTCAGGCGCGGGCGGCGGTGTGGTGACGGTCGAGGTGGCGGGCACCGGGGGTCGTGGTCCTCACGTACAGGATTCCCGCGATCGTGGAACGTGACGAGCCGTGCAACGGTGACACCGACTCGAGCTCGGTCAGCAGGCTGCTGTTGCGCAGCGCGTGGCCCCAGGTGTGGGCGATGTGGTGGATGCGCCTCGTCCACGGCGCATCCGGGCTCGAGAAGTGCGGCTGCACGAGCAGCAGGCGCTGTCCTGGCCGCATCGCGCGGACGATCGGCACGAGCGCCTCCTCGTACTGCGCGGCGTTCAGGCGCTTCATCGCGTCGCGCCAGTCCATGACGCCCGTGTCGGGCACCCACCCGAGCGGGGTGGCATAGCGCAGCCCGCGCGGGAGGTAGTACGCGAGGTTCGAGATCTGCTCGGGCTGCGGGGAGAAGACGATCGTGCCGGCGGGAAGCTCCGGCCCGACGGCGCGGGCGACGGCGGCGACGTTGCTCTTGTTGTCGAGGCTGCGCGGCGAGGGCTTGCCGTGCCAGAAGAAGCCCCAGATGCAGAGCGCGACGACGGCGCCGATCACCGTGATCCGCCCGAGCGCTGCGCCGAGCGCGACGGCGAGCGGCGCGAGCACGATCACGAAGTAGCGCGTAGCCCACGCCGGCGAGTGGTAGCGCGACCACGCCCACGCGGCCAGCAGCGTGACGACCGCGAGGCCGATCACCGACAGGATCGCCCGGCGCCGCTCGCCGGTGCTGCGCCGGAAGAGGAGCACGACGAGCCCCGCGGCGGCGACGAGCAGCAGGATCAGCTCCGGCTTGTGGCCGGAGAGGACCTTCGTCAGCGCGTGCTGGAGCGACTTGCCGCTCGGCCGGTGCGACCACGGGGCGCCGGTGTGCTGCGTCTGGTAGGCGAGCGTCGGCAGCCACGGGGCGAACAGCACTGCGGCGGTGCCGAAGCCGATCACGCCGTCGATCAGCAGCCGCCGGCGCTCGTGCGAGAAGGCCAGCAGCCCGAGCCACGCGAAGCCCGCGGCGGCGCCGAAGAAGAGCGCCCAGTTGTGCGTGTAGAAGAGCGCCGCGAGCAGCGCCGCGAACAGCACCGCGTACGGTCGCCGCCCCTGCACGAACGCGCGGATGAAGGCACCCGTGGCCAGCAGCGCCAGCAACAGCACGAGGCTGTACATGCGCGTCTCGTCGGCGTACAGGCCGACGTAGGGGTTGACCGCCAGCAGGCCGCCGGCGATCAGGCCCGCCCAGCGCCCGAACGGCCGCGCGGCCCACCAGGCGGCCGGCACGCTCAGGATCGCGAAGATCGCCGAGAGTGCGTGCGTGGACTGCTCGGAGGAGCCGAAGCCCTGGATCCAGAAGTGCAGCAGCAGGTAGTACAAGGGCGGCGAGCCGTCCTGGCGCAGCAGCCCGGGGATGTCGCCGAGGTGGTGCGAGGCGATGCCGACGGAGATCCCCTCGTCGATCCAGTAGGGCACCGACAGGACGTGCGTGCGCAGCTTGACCGCGACCGCCAGCAGGCCGAGCAGCACGACGACCTCGACCGGCGTCCCGCCGAGGCGGGTGGCCAGCGCGCGCGCCCTGGCGACACGGCCCGCCGGGCGAGCCGCGGCGGAGGAGGCCTCGGCCGCCGTCGAGGGCGGGACCGCGATCGTGGAGCTCATGGGGCAGCGGGACGGGCGCGCAGGCCGGTCAGGCCGCGCAGGCCGCCGTAGCGCGCGACGAGCGCGACGAGGCCGACGACCGTGATCGGGACGAACAGCACGAAGCGCACCAGCACGACGTAGGCGAGCGCGTCGGAATGCGTCGCCGAGGCGACGATGCCGATGCCGAGGATCACCGCGGCGTCGAACGTGCCGACGTAGCCGGGCGCCGCGGGCACGAGCGCGACGAGGTTCGCCA
>DASTWP010000010.1:0-2950 GCA_035765835.1 Solirubrobacteraceae bacterium | reverse complement strand
GACGGCGGGCAGCGCGCCGGCGGCGATGCGCGCGGGAGCCTGCGCCTGCAGCGGCGGCGGGGGAAGCAGGACGGAGCGGTCGCGCGGCGACGTCGCCGGGGCCGGCCACGCACGGAACGGGAGCACCGAGCCGTTGAGCGCGGCGAGTCCCGACCCGATCAGGACCATGCCGGCGAGGAGGCCGGCGGCGGTGGCAAGGCGGCGGCTGACGCGCCGACGCCACATGCGGGGCAGCGCGGCCATCACTCTGGGTATCGGCTGTCCGCGCACGGACCTTGACGGGTCGGTCCGGTGATCGTCATTGGCTCGTCCAACTCTCGCACGCCGGTGCCCCCGGCACTGGGCCGGGAACCGCGGCGTGGACGCATGTTCGGCTCGCTTTGTGAGCGTTTTGCCCGGCCGAGGTGCGCGCAGCCCGGGACGGCTGCAAGACTCAGGATCGGGGTGCCACGGGTCCACGGACATCACGTCGCCGACCGCGACCTCTTCGCGCGCTACCGCGAGCATGGCGACGGCGCCGCTCGCGACGAGCTGGTCGAGCGCTTCATGCCGCTGGCAAGGCGGCTCGCGGCGCGCTACCAGCGCGCCGAGGAGCCCTTCGAGGACCTCGTGCAGGTCGCCGCGCTCGGGCTCGTCAAGGCGGTCGATCGCTACGACCCCGCCCGCGGGACCGCCTTCAGCAGCTTCGCCGTCCCCACGATCACCGGCGAGCTGCGGCGCTACTTCCGCGACCACACGTGGGCGATCCACGTCCCGCGGGAGCTCCAGGAGCGCACGCTCGAGGTCCAGCGCGCGCGCGAGCGGCTGTGGAGCGAACTGGGTCGCTCCCCGACCGTGTCCGAGGTCGCGAACGCGATCGGCGCGCACGAGGAGACGGTGCTCGAGGCCCTGCAGGTCGCATCCGCCTACCGCGCCGGCTCGCTCGACCAGCCGCGCCGGAGCGACGAGGACGACCAGGAGAGCGTCGGGGCCGCGATCGGCGACGAGGACCCTGCCTACGAGCTCGCGGAGGAGCGCGCGCGCCTGCAGCCGCTCACGCGGATCCTCACCGACCGCGAGCGCGAGGTGCTGCGGCTGCGCTTCGCCGAGGACCTCACCCAGGCCGAGATCGGCGAGCGCATCGGCGTCTCGCAGATGCAGGTCTCGCGGATCATCCGGCTCTCGCTCAAGCGCCTGCGCGACTTCGCCGCGGCGCGCGCGGGCGAGGGCTGATCAGGGCGCGGTCACGCAGCCGGGGCGAGCGGCGTCGACCGGGACCGGCAGGTCGGCGACGAGCGCGGTCTCGAGGTAGTCGTCCTCGAGCGGGTCGCGCGAACCGGGCGCGAGCTTCGTGCCGACGGCGCGCAGGTCGGCACGCGGCCCGTCCGGCCGCACCCATGGGGCGAGCGCGAGGAACTGCGGCTTCGCCCCCGCGTCAGCAAGCAGGTCGGGGCGGTCCTCGCCGGGCACCCACGCGCCGTCGCCGACGTAATGGCACCCGGCGCCCGTCAGCCCGCGCTGGAGGATCGCGCTCTGGCCGTCGAACGCCAGGTCGGCGAGGTTGCCGACCATCATCGGGTTGACGGCGTAGAGGAACGAGACCGACGGGTCCGTGACCGCGCGCCACGCCGACGACATCCACGACAGCGGCTGCCACTGCTCGATGCCGTCGCCGTCGGCGCCGGTCCAGCGGCCCGGGTTCGCCTCGTCCTGGATCACGACGTTCGCGCCGAGCTCGCCGAGGCAGCGCATGTAGTAGCGGCTCGTGTCAGAGCATGGGTCCACCCCCGGCGGTGGCGCGCCGTAGACGAAGGCCGGCAGGCTCGTGGCGAAGCCGAGGCGCGCGTCCGTGCCCGGGAGGCGGTAGGGCTCGAGGTTCGCGGCCGCCGCGGGCCCGGTCGACGGGCCGGGGGTGAACTGCAGCTCCTGCTCGAGCGGCGTCAGCGGGACCTTCCGGTTGCCGGCCAGGAGGTTGCGCAGCGGGCCCGGACCCTGCCGGCGCACGTCGTGCGGGCCCCAGAGGAAGACCTCGTTGTAGACGCTGTCGCTCGTGGCCACGTACACCGAGGAGGGGCGCGGCAGGTCCGGGTCGGCGAGCGCGGCGATGTCGACGGGGTCGTGCGAGACGCGGAACGGCGCCTGGTCGTTCGAGCCGAGGATGTAGACGCCGTAGCGGCGCGCGAGCTCTGAGAACGTCTCCATGAAGCCACGGACGAACGTGTCGGTCGCGGCGACGAAGACGCCGCTCAGGGGGCTCAGCTGCGGGAAGCGCGCGCGGTAGTAGGCGAGCTGCGGCGCGTAGCCCGCGCTGACCGCCCCGAGCGCCGCGAGCGTGCCGCACGGGACGCCCTGCGACTCGCAGCTCAGCGGGCCCAGCGGCGTCTGCCCCGCGACCGCGCGCGCCGCGGCGCCGCGCGTGCCCGTGGCGATCGTCGCAAGGCCGACGTCCTCGTCGAAGGCGACCACGTTCGGCCGCCCGGGTGCGAGGTAGGGCACCACGTCCTCACGGATCAGGCACTCGATCTTGGTGCGGAACGCGGCGTAGCTGACGACGTCGGCGACCTGCTGCTTGTACTGCATCGCGAAGACGCGCGGGGCGCCCGGCCGTGGGTCGAGCGCGAGGACCGGCGGCAGCGAGCGGTGGGCGCGCACGGCTGCGCACTGCGCCGCGCTGGGAGGTGGCGGCTGCGCGTGCGCGGCGCCGGCGAGAGCGCCCGCGGCGAGCAGCGCGAGCGCGCTACCGGCGGCGCGCATGGCGCCGGTGACGGACGGCGTGGCGCGAGTGATGGCGGTGATGGCGCCGGACGTGGTGGCGGCGCTGGTGGCGGCGGTGGCGAACGCCGTGGCGCACGCGCACCGCCTCCGCCGCCGAGCGTCCCTGGCACGGCGGCAGCGGGTCGTCGTCGGCCTGCGAGGGCAGCTGGTGAAGGACGTCGACCTTCGAGCCCGTGATCCGTATGCACGTGATGCC
>DASTWP010000009.1:0-4022 GCA_035765835.1 Solirubrobacteraceae bacterium | reverse complement strand
GAGCACCACCAGGTCGCAGCCGAGCCGCTCCGCGGCGGCCGCGATGCCGCCGGCGATCGCGGCCGGGCCCGGGTTCGGGTCGATCAGCACGGTGGGCTCGCCGAGCAGCTCGGCCACGCGGCCCTCGGCGAAGCGGAAGCCGCCGGGCCCGGCCGCGTCCGGGCCGGCCAGCGCCGCGGCGTCGTGCAGCGGCTCGGCGCCGGTGACCTCGGCCAGCAGGCGCGGGCCGGGGAGGGGATCGACCGGCCGGCGCTCCCAGGTGAGGCCGCCGACCGAGGCCGGGGTGCCGAGCTCCGCCGCGATGCCCGCGGCGGCGAGCGCGCCGACGACGTCGCCCCCGCCGCCGATGCCCAGCACCAGGACGCGCTCGGCGTCCCGTAGCTGGGCTTCGGCGGCGGTGACGGTCGTCAGAGCTTCAGGCCGGTGTCGCTACGCGAGCGCCGGGATGCGATCGACGACGCCGCCCTCGACGATCGTCTCGATCTCCTCGGCGGCACGGTCGAACTCCTCGTCGGAGAGCACGGGCGTGCCCTCGAACGGCAGCTCGCGCGTGATCTCCAGCCAGGACTTGCAGCCCATGTAGTCGCCGCGGACCTTGACGGTCACCGGGCGCGGGATGCGGTAGGTGCGCAGCAGCACCACGTGGAGCGGATGGCGCCGCTTCCACGCCAGGCGCTTCTCGGCGTAATCGGTCGTCCACACGTAGTAGGGCGACAGCTCGTTGATCGTGCGCGGGTCGGTCACCGTCCAGTGCGCGGCGACCTCCGCCCATGCCCGGATGCGCACGCGCTCGGGCTGGGGGATGCCGCCGTCGCGGGTGAGGGCGTGCGCCGGTGGCTCCGCGTCCGGCCAGACGCCCTCCTCGAGGGCGCGGCGGAGCTCAGGCGTATGCGACTCGCGGACGACGTCGTTGCGCTGGTGGTCGAATGTCGGATAGAGGAAGAAGCGATCGTGCTCGAGCTCGAAGTGCTTGTGCTCTTCGCGGATCCCGCCCTTGCGGAGCGTGACGAGTTGCTCGCCTTCGGCGAGCGCGCGGACAGTGACCGCCCATTCCTTCAAGGCAATTGGCATATGGATGGGGGAAGGGGAGACGACAGAGACGATCCCGTGCGAAGAGCCGCCGCGGCGGCCCAGGCGACGGGATGCACGCATTCTGTCAAAGCATCCCGAAAACCCCAAATGTCCCTGCAAAGAAGCGGGTTACCCAGGCGCAACCGTGGCGCGTTGCCGCTCGCCGGCGGCCGTGCGATCAGCCCCAGGAGGTGAGCCGCTGCGCGGCGGCGTCGAGCCGGAGCTCGACGGCGATGCCGATGTCCAGCTGGCCGTAGCTGCCGCCGTTGTGGCGATGCTCGGTCAGCAGGTCCTCGATGTGGAAGCGCCCGATCAGCGCGTCGCACTCGGGGCATCCGTTGGCGATGTAGCCGCCGGCGACGCCGGGGCTCTCGCGGTGGCGCAGTTGGCCGATGCGCCGGCCCGCCAGCGAGCGCGGGTCGAGCGCGGCGACGAGCGCCTCGTCGACCTCGGTCAGGGACAGGAAGCCGCTGCCGTCGGGGCTCGCCGAAGGATCCACGAGCACGCCGACGATCGCGCGCACCCTCGTGCGGCAGCACCAGCATTCGTCGGTGACGGCCGCGACGCGCGCGCGGGTGAGCTCGCCCGGTGCGAAGCTCGGCGCCGGCGGCGGCGAGCTGCGGCGGAACAGCGGCCGCGGCGCCGGCGGGCGCCGGCTGCCCGGGGCGAACGGCGCCGCGGGGGCGGACGCGAGGCTCAGGTGTGCGCTCGGACGCGGGTCCATAGCAGCGGTTTGTAGGGGCCTCGCGCGGGCGCGGGTCTCTGCGACCGCAAATGCGCACACTCGAGGCCGAAACCTCCATGGACGCTGCAGCTTTCGGCCGGTCGCCTGTCCAGACGGGTGTTTTCGCCGGTCGGCGGCTGGTTTCCGCAGTCCGGTGGCGGCCGCCTACAGGCGCCGGCCGGCCGAACCCTCCAGCACTTCTATCAGCGCGGCGAAGTCCGCCTCGCCGAGGCCGCGGCCGATCGCGGCGCTGAGGACCTCGTGCGCCTGCGCCGCCGCCGGGAACGGCACGCCCGCCGCCTGCGTCTCCTCGAGGCAGAGCCGCACGTCCTTGAGCATGTGCTCGAGCTTGAAGAGCGGCTCGTAGTCGTGGCGGCGCATCGGCCCCGCCTTCAGCGACAGCATCGCGCTCGCGCCCGAGCCGGCGCCGGTGACCTGCTCGAAGGCGTCGAGGTCGACGCCGGTCGCGTCGGCCGCCACGAGCGCTTGCCCGACCGTCACGGCGTTCGCGACCGCGACCGCGTTGTTGATCAGCTTGAGCATCTGGCCCTTGCCGAGCCCGCCGACGTGCACGACCAGCTCGCCCATGACGCGTAGCAGCGGCTCGGCGCGCGCGAAGTCCTCGGGCTCTCCGCCGGCCATGATCGTGAGCGTGCCGTCCTGCGCCTTGGGCGAGGACCCGGTGACGGGCGCGTCGATCATCCGCAGGCCGCGCTCGGCGAGCTGTGCGCCGATCGCGCGCGTGGCGCTCGCGCCGATCGTCGAGCAGTCGACGAAGAGCATCCCGGGGGCGGCGCCGTCCGCGGCGCCGCGGTCGCCCAGCAGCACGGAGCCGACCTGGGCGGCGTCGACGACCATCGTGATCGCGACCTCCGCACCCGCCGCCGCCTGCGCCGGCGTCTCGGCCGCCCGCGCGCCGTGCTCGTCCGCCCACGCCTGCGCCTTGCCGGCGGTGTGCGTCCAGACGGTCAGCTCGTGGCCCGCACGCGCGAGGTTCGCGGCCATGCGCGAGCCCATGATCCCGAGCCCGAGGAAGCCCACGCGTGCCATCGGCGCGGGATGCTACGACGTGGCGAGCAGGCCCAGCCGGTGCGCGACCGCGGCTGCCTCGGTGCGGCTGCGCACGTCGAGCTTGGCGAGGATTCGCGAGACGTGGACGCTCGCGGTCTTCTCGGCCATGAACAGCTCCGCGCCGATCTCGCGGTTCGTGGCCCCGCGCGCGAGCAGCTCGAGCACCTGGCGCTCCCGCGGCGTGAGCCCGAACGGGTCCTCGACCGCCTCGGGCGCCTGCGGCTCGGCCGGCGCGCCCGCCGCCGCGGCGAGCGGCAGCCGGGCGCGCGCCGCGAGGCCCTCGACCTCGCCGGCGAGCCAGCCGGCGCCGAGCGCGTGCGCGATGCGCAGCGCCTCGCCGGCGGCCGCCGCTGCCAGCTCGCGGTCGCCGAGCGCCGAGGCCGCCGCGGCCTCGCGGAAGCGCGCGAGCGCCGCGGGATAGGGCCGCCCGAGCGCCTCCCAGGCCGCCGCGGCGACCTCCCAGCGCGTCGGCTCGTCGGCGCCGGCGGCGCGCTGGTGCTCGGCGGTGGCGGTCGCCAGCCACGCGCGCTCGACCGGGCGCCCGCCGGGCTCGGTGTCGTCGGTCAGCGCCGCCAGCCGCACGCGCTCGAGCAGCGCGCCCGCGCGCTTCATCGCGCTTCGCGCAGCGTCGTCCTCGCCGAGATCGCGCGCCCGCTGCGCCGCGTCGGCCTCGACCGCCACGCCGACGGCGGCCACGCGCGCCAGGCGCGCGACGTCGTCGCTGCAGAGCTCGATCCGGTCGAGCGCCTCGTCGACGGCCGCACGCGCGGCGTCGAGGTCGCCCTCGCGGCGCTCGAGCTCCGCGCGCAGCGCGCCGATGACGCCGTGCCACTGCGGCTCGTCCATGCCGTCGGCCGCGCTTGCCACGTCGCCGAGCAGCTCGCGCGCGCGCTCCTGCTCGCCGCGCCCGAGCGCCAGCTCGGCGCGGCGCAGGTCGGCGTTGACGTCGGTGTTCGTCACCGGTCGCCGGCGGCGCGCCGGCAGCCGCGCCGCGGCCTGCTCCCAGGCGCCGAGGTCGATCTCGATCTCCGCGAGCAGGAGCGTGACCCAGCGCACGCTCACGCCCTCGGCGGTCAGCGACTCCAGGCCGTCGGCGACCAGCGCGCGCGCCTCCTCGCTGTGCCCGCTGATGTGCAGGCCGTCGCCGAGGTTCACG
>DASTWP010000008.1:0-5099 GCA_035765835.1 Solirubrobacteraceae bacterium | reverse complement strand
CGAGGCGCTGATGGACGAGTTGCTCGAGTTGCTGGCGAGCAGGCTCGACGCGCCGCTGGCGATGTGGTGGGCGCCCGCCGACGCCGCGCTGACGCTGCGCTGCGAGGCGTTCTTCGCCGAGCCCGGCCTCGACGACGCCGGAGCGCTGCGCCACCGCGCGACCGCGCCGCAGCCGTTCGCCGACGGCCTCGCCGCGCGCGCGTGGGACGCCGAGGAGCCGGTCGCGGTGCGGATCGACAGCGGCCTCGAGGGCCTGGACGCCGCGCCGCGCGCCGCCGCCCTGGCCGCGGCCGGGCTGCGCTCGATGCTCGCGGTGCCCGTCGCCGGGCCCGACGGCGCGCTCGGCGTGATCGAGCTCGCGCGCGCCGAGGAGGTCCCGTTGCCGGGCCCGCTGCTCGACGCGCTGACGACGACCGGCGTCCTCGCCGGGCACGCGCTCGCGGCGGGCCGCGCATCGGCGAGCGCGCGCGCGCCATTCGGCTCCCCGGGGCAGCCCGTACCATCACGTGCGGATGCCGAAGGAGCCGATTCCGACCTCGCGGCTTAGGCGCACCGCCACCGTCGGCCGGCTCGCGGCGGAGCAGGCGGCGCGCCAGATGGGCACGCGCGCTGCCAACCTCACCCGCGACGAGGAAGCCGGCCGGGCCGCGCTCGCCCGCCGCCAGCTCGAGACCGCCGAGCAGATCGTCGCCGCGCTGGGGACGATGAAGGGCGCGGCGATGAAGCTCGGGCAGGTGATGTCGTTCCTCGACGTCGGCCTCGTCCCCGAGGAGTTCCGCGAGGACTTCCAGCACAAGCTCGCCGAGCTGCGCGACGCCGCGCCGAAGGTCTCCTTCAAGGACATGAAGAAGGTCATCGAGCGCGAGTACGACGACCCGCTCGACGAGGTCTTCGCGTCCTTCGACCCGGTGCCCATCGCCGCGGCCTCGATCGGCCAGGTCTACAAGGCGCGCCTGCACGACGGGCGCGACGTCGCGGTGAAGGTGCAGTACCCCGGCGTCGCCGCCGCCGTGCGCGCGGACATGCAGAACCTCGGGATGATCCTGCGGCTGATGAAGTCCGTCGCGCCGGGCATCGACCCGAAGGCGATGGGCAACGAGATCCGCTCGCGCATCGACGAGGAGCTCGACTACGAGCTCGAGGCCTCCAACCAGCGCACGATCGCGCGCATCTACCGCAACCACCCGTTCATCGTGGTGCCGGACGTGATCACCTCGCTCTCGCGCGAGAAGGTGATCGTCACGGAGTTCGTCTCCGGCCGCGGGTTCGAGGAGCTCAAGCAGCTGCCGCAGGAGGAGCGCGACCGCATCGGCGAGATCGTGTTCCGCTTCTACTTCGGCTGCATGTATCGCCACCACCAGTTCAGCGGCGACCCGCACCCCGGCAACTCGATGCTGCTCGACGACGGCCGCATGGCGTTCCTGGACTTCGGGCTGTTCAAGCGGATCCCCGCGCAGGTCGCGGAGTTCGAGCTCGAGGTCCAGCGCCTCGGCATCGCCGGCGACGGCGAGCGCCTGATCGAGCGCCTGCACCAGGGCGGCTTCATCGGCGACCCCTCGCGCTACACCCCGGAGGGCATCCTCGCGCAGTTCCGCGACTTCACCTGGTGGTACACGAGCGACGAGGAGGTGGCGCTCGAGCCGGAGATCGCCACGCAGGTGATGATCGAGATGTCCGACCCGCGCTCGAGCTACTTCTCCCAGATCCGCCACGAGACGCTGCCGCCCGACCACCTCTTCGGCCGCCGCCTGGAGATGCTGACGCTGGCCGTGATGAGCCAGCTGCGCGCGACGGGCAACTGGCACCGCGTCGCGCGCGAGTGGATCTACGGCGACGAGCCGGTGACCGAGCTCGGGCGCGAGGAGGCGTCGTTCAATGCCGCCCGTAGCGGCGCGCGGGCCTGACCCGCGCCTGCGGCTGCTCGCGCTCGCGCTGCTGGTCGGCGGCGCGTTCGCGGCCGTCGCGCTGAGCGGCTCGCTGTCCGCGCACCGCGTGCGCGACTGGGTCAGCGGCTTCGGCGTCGCGGGCCCGTTCCTCTTCATCGGCCTGAGCTCGCTGCTGACCGTCGCCTGCTTCCCGGGCCCGCTGCTCGCGGGCGCGAGCGGCCTGCTGTTCGGCGCCGCGCTCGGCACGCCGGTGTCGATCGCCTCCGCGACGCTCGGTGCGACGCTCGCGTTCCTCGTCGGCCGCACCGTCGCCGGCGGCGCGATCCAGCACGTGGGCGGCAGGCGCCTGCTGCGCCTGGAGGCCGCGGTCAGCCGCCGCGGCTTCCTGTCGATCCTCTACCTGCGGATCGCGCCGGGCGTGCCCTACAACCTCGTCAACTACGCCGCCGGTCTGACGTCGATGCGCCTGCGCGCGTTCGCGCTGGCGACCGCGATCGGCTGCGCGCCGCGCGCCTTCGCCTACACCGCGCTCGGCGGCTCGTTCGGCAACCTCGCCTCGCCGCAGACGCTCGCCGCGGTGATCGTGCTCGTGGCGATGGCGCTCGCCGGCCTCTGGCTCGCGCGCAGGGACCTGCGGACGCTCAGAGCTGCTGCACCTGCAGCAGGCTCGTCGTCCCCGGCCGCCCGCTCGGCAGCCCCGCGGTGATCGCGACGCGCTGGCCGGGCTTGCACCAGCCGAGCTCGACCACGCGCCGCGCGGCCTCGGCGATCAGCGTCTCGGTCACCTCGTGGCGGCGCATCGACGCCGCCTGCACGCCCCACATCAGCCCGCAGCGGCGCACGGTCTCCTTGCCGGGCGACAGCGCGTAGATCGGCACCTGCGGGCGGTGCGCTGAGACCAGCCGCGCCGAGCGCCCGCTGAGCGTCGGGATCACGAGCGCGTCCAGTTGCAGGTCGCGCGCGGCCTCGACCGCGCTGTGGGCGATCGTGTAGGCCGGGTCGCGCGTGTCGCGGTGCACGCGGCTCTCGTTCCACTCCGCGTACGGCGCCTCGCGCTCGGTCGTCTCGCAGATCGCGGCCATCATCTCGATCGCGCCCGCGGGGTAGGCGCCGATCGCGGTCTCCTGCGAGAGCATCACGGCGTCGGTGCCGTCGAGGATCGCGTTCGCGACGTCGGCGACCTCCGCGCGCGTGGGGCGCGAGGAGGCGACCATCGAGTCGAGCATCTGCGTGGCGGTGATCGCCGGGCGCGCGAGCTGGCCCGCGAGGCGCAGCAGCCGCTTCTGCACGAGCGGCACCTGCTCGATCGGCAGCTCGATGCCGAGGTCCCCGCGCGCGACCATCACGCAGTCGCTCACGCGCAGGATCTCCTCCGCCGCCTCGACCGCCTGCGGCTTCTCGATCTTCGCGATCAGCGGCACGCGCGTGTGCTCGCGCACGAAGAGGACGTCCTCAGGCCGGCGCACGAAGCTGAGCGCGACCATGTCGACGCCGATCTCGAGGCCCGCGCGCAGGTGCGCGAGGTCCTCCTCGGGGACGGCGGGCAGCTCGTCGGCCGGCCCGGGGATGTTGAGCCCCTGCCGCGAGGCGACCGTGCCGCCGATCTCGACCTCGGCGTCGATCTCGGCCTCGCCGACGCGCACGGCGCTGACGCGCAGGCGCACGGCGCCGTCGGCGAGGTACAGCACCTCGCCCGTGCCGACCGCGCGCACGAGGCCCGGCCAGGAGATCGTCATCCGCCGCTCGTCGCCCGGGTGGTCGCCGTCGACCCCGCACTCGAACGTGACGGTGTCGCCGATCTTCAGCTCGACCGCGTCCTCGACGAGCCTGCCGATCCGCAGCTTCGGGCCGGGAAGGTCCTGCAGGATCGCGACCGGGCGGCCCGCGCGCCCCGACGCGTCGCGCACCCGCTGCGCCGTCTCGGCGTGGACCTCGTGGTTGGCGTGGCTGAAGTTCAGCCGCGCGACGTCCATCCCGGCCTCGACCATCCGCACGAGCACCTCGGGATCGCGCGAGGCGGGGCCGATGGTGGCGACGATCTTCGTGCGGCGGGCCATTGCCATGAACGTTAGGTCATGGTCGGGCGGCCACCGCGAGCGGCCGCTTCCGCGGCCGCCGGGGGCGGGCGCCGGGGCACGTGGCCCCGGCGCCCTTGCCGGATGACTACTTGGCTAGAACTCGACGGCCCGCGGAAGCGTGAACGTCGGGTACAGCTTCTTGTTGCGCGTGTTCTTGCGCACCTGCGTCTGCAGGCGGTAGACGGCGGCCTGCTGGTTGGGCGGGCCGGGCAGCGTCACGCGGAAGCGGCCGTTCTTGTCCGGGCGGATCGTGCCGACCGTGACCAGGCGGCTGCAGGAGACGCGCTGCTTGACGATGATCGCCCGTGCAGGCGCCGCCAGCGGCCGCACGACCTCGCCGGCGATCGTGACCTTGCCGTCCTTGACCGTCATGGACTGCGTGACCATGCGGCGGAACAGCTTCAGGTTCAGCGACCGCTCGCGGTCGATCCGTGCCTGGTAGCGGGAGAGGTTCGAGAACCTGATCCCCTTCGGCGGCAGCGGGGCCGTCGCCGTGAACGTGCCGTCCGGCCGGACGACCGGCGTCGCGACGACCTTGCCCGTGTGCGTGAACACGATGCTCACGCGACGGCCGATGTACTTCTTGTCGGCCGCGCCGAGCAGCTGCACGTGGTCGCCCTGCTGGAGCACGTCGATCAGCGTGAGCTTGCGCGTCGTGCACTGCAGCGACAGGTTCGCGACGCTGGCCTGCGGCGCCGAGCACTGCACGCCGGCGCCCGCGACGGACGCGTGGCCGAGGTCGACGTTCAGCAGGCTGAGCCCGATCGCCGGCACCGAGATGTCGACGTGCAGCGCCAGCTGCGTCAGGCGCCCGTTCAGGAGCGTCTGCGTGTTCGGCAGCATGTTGACCTTCACCAGCGCCAGCGGCAGCTGGATCGCGGGCAGGTTCGCCACGATCGAATTCAGCTCGGTCGTGAGCGCCGACAGGTCGACGCCCGGGAGCGCCGTCGCGAGCGTGCTCAGCGGCGCCGTGATCCCGTTGACGCTGATCACGGCCTTGCTCAGGTCGACCTTCGAGAGGTCGAGCGTGCCGCCGCCGGCGGCCCCGAGCAGCTGGTTGACGACGTCACCGAGCGGCAGGTCGTTGCCGAGCACCTTCACGTCGGCGACGCTCGAGGTGCCGCCCAGCTTCGGC
>DASTWP010000007.1:0-9498 GCA_035765835.1 Solirubrobacteraceae bacterium | reverse complement strand
CAGCAGAGCAAGCTGCAGACCTTCGGCAAGTCCTACCAGAAGCGCTGGAAGGCCAAGACGCAGTGCGCCAAGAGCTACCTGACGCCTGACTGCAGCAACTACAAGGCCCCGAAGGGGACCGCCACGACGGCGACGACCACGGGCGGCTGAGAGCCGCCGGGCCGATAGGTTCCCGCGCGTGGCGGAGCGCGCGGAGATTGCGGAGGCGGTGGGCCGGCTCGACGAGCTGACCCGCCGCCTTCGTCGTGAATGCCCCTGGGACCGCGAGCAGGACGAGCGCACGATCGTCCCGCACACGGTCGAAGAGGCCTACGAGCTCGCGGACGCGGCCAACGCGGGCGACGACGCCAAGCTGCTCGACGAGCTCGGCGACGTGCTCTTCCAGGTGCATTTCCTCTCGCTGCTGCTCGAGGAGCGCGGCGCGGGCGACATGGCGCAGGTGGCCGAGCACTGCCGCCGGAAGCTGATCCGCCGCCACCCGCACGTGTTCGGGGAGGTCGAGGTCGACTCGGCGCGAGACGTGCTGCGCAACTGGGACGCGATCAAGCGCGACGAGCCCGGGCGCGAGCGCGCGATCTTCGGCGACGTCCCCGAGAACCTGCCGGCGCTGCTGCACGCGCGCAAGGTGCAGCGGCGGGCGGCGTCCTCGGGCCTCGACGTCGACGAGGTCCAGTTCGACGCGGTGCGCGACCAGGTCGGCGCGCTCGAGTCCGGCGCGGGCGATCGCGACGCGGCCTTCGCCGCGCTCGGCGACCTCCTCTTCGCCGCCGTCAACGTCGCGCGCAAGCTGCACCTGGACCCGGAGCTCGCGCTGCGCTCGTCGTCCGCCCGCTTCCGCGCCGCGGTCGAGCGCGCCGAGGAGCTGGCGACCGGGCCGTGGGAGGAGCTGGGCGCCGACGAGAAGCTGTCCCTCTACGCACGAGCGAGGTACGAATCACAGTGAGCGCCATCGAGCAGGTCCACGCCCGGCAGATCCTCGACAGCCGTGGCAACCCGACGGTCGAGGTCGAGCTGGTGCTGCGCTCCGGCGCGGCAGGCCGGGCGGCCGTGCCCTCGGGCGCCTCGACCGGGGAGTTCGAGGCCACCGAGCTGCGCGACGGCGGCGAGGCCTTCGGCGGCAAGGGCGTCACGCGCGCGGTCGCGAACGTCACCGGCGAGATCGCCCAGGCGGTCGCCGGGATGGACGCGAGCGACCAGCAGGGCCTCGACCGCGCGCTGATCGGCCTCGACGGCACGCCCAACAAGTCGCGCCTGGGGGCCAACGCGATCCTCGGCGTCTCGCTCGCCGCCGCGCACGCGGCCGCCGCGGAGGAGGGCCTGCCGCTGTGGTGCTACCTCGGCGGCGAGGCCGCGCGCGTGCTGCCGGTGCCGATGATGAACGTGCTCAACGGAGGCGCGCACGCCGACAACTCCGTCGACTTCCAGGAGTTCATGGTCGTCCCGTGCGGCGCGTCCTCGTTCTCGCAGTGCCTGCGGATGGGCGCCGAGGTCTTCCACGCGCTCAAGCGCACGCTGCACGAGCGCGGGCTCGGCACGACGGTCGGCGACGAGGGCGGCTTCGCGCCGGACCTCGGCTCCAACGAGGAGGCGCTGCAGGTGCTCGTCGCGGGCATCGAGGCGGCGGGCTACCGGCCGGGGCAGGACGTCGCGATCGCGCTGGATCCCGCGACGAGCGAGATCTTCTCGGACGGCGCCTACGTGCTCGAGCACGAGGGGCGCACGCTGTCGGCCCCCGAGCTCGCCGACTACTGGGCCGACCTCGCCGGCCGCTACCCGATCCTCTCGATCGAGGACGGCATGGACGAGGAGGACTGGGAGGGCTGGAAGGCGCTCACCGAGCGCCTCGGCGAGCGCGTGCAGCTCGTCGGCGACGACCTCTTCGTCACGAACACCGAGCGGCTGCGGCGCGGCATCGACGCCGGCGTGGCCAACTCGATCCTGATCAAGGTCAACCAGATCGGGACGCTGACCGAGACGCTCGAGGCGATCGCGATGGCCCGCGAGGCCGGCTACACGGCGGTCATGTCGCACCGCTCGGGGGAGACCGAGGACGTCACGATCGCGGACCTCGCCGTCGCGACAGGGTGCGGGCAGATCAAGACCGGCGCGCCCTCGCGCTCGGATCGCGTGGCGAAGTACAACCAGCTGCTGCGGATCGAGGAGGCGCTCGGCGCTGACGCCGAGTTCCCCGGCCGCACGGTCTTCCGCTCGTAGCTTCGCCTGCACGCGCAGGAATCGCCGCGGGGGCCGCGAAGGCCGCACCTGATGGCCTCCGCCCGCCGTGCGAGCGCCGCCCGCGCCACCCCGCGCCCCGGCATTGCCGGGCGCCCGCGCCCGCGCGCGATCCGCGGCGGCGCCGCGCGGGCGACCGGCATCCGCTGGGACCGCGTCGGCCGCGTGGCGCTGCTCGTCGTGCTCGTCGGGATCCTCGCGCTCTACGTCGGGCCGGCACACTCGTGGTGGGTGACGTGGCACGAGGCCAGGCAGCACCGCGCGGAGGTCTCTCGGCTGGAGGCGCAGAACGCGCGCCTGCGCGCGCACGTCAACGCGCTGCGCGACCCGAAGTCGCTCGAGGTCGAGGCGCGCAAGCTCGGCATGATCCGCCCCGGCGAGCGCTCCTACGTGATCCGCGGGCTGCCCAAGGGCGGCTGAGGACCCGCCGCCTGACATCCCTCTTCGGCGCGGTCTGCGCCCCGCGCTACCCTGCGCCGCCCGCGATGTCGTTCGAGACGGCGATCCACCAGTGGCGTGAGGGCGAGCGCCGGCTAGACCGGGCGACGCCGAGCGAGCTCGTCGCGCTCGAGCGGGTCGTCGCGCGGCTCGTCGCCGAGCTGCGCCGCCGTCTCGGCGGCCCGTTCACCGTCGACGAGCTGACGAGCCTCTACGAGCAGGGCACCGGGTGGTGCCTGGAGGTCGCCTACGAGGTCGCGCCGGGCGCGCCGTGGGCGTGGGACCAGCGCGTCGTCGCCGACGCCGCCTTCGCGCGCTACGTCCGCGAGGCCACCGACTTCGCCGGCGGCCGCCGCATCGAGGTCCCGCGCTAGGCATCTCGCGAGCCCTCGGCTGCGAAGGCCGTAAACATCCCGCCTTTTGCAGCCCGAACCTGGCGTCCGGTGCTCAGTCCTCGTCGTCGTCCGCGCCCTCGCCGGCGCGGCGGATCACGATCTGGTCCTCCTCGACCGTGACCGTGACGGGCCGGTGGCCGGCCCAGTGCTCGGCGTAGACGGGGTTGTCGGCCACGGCCGGGTCGAGCCACAGGCCGTAGCCCTCCTCGCCGTGGTCGAAGGTGCCCTCGAGCTCGCGGCCGGCGGGGCCGCGCTTCGTGCGCCCACGCCCGCCGCGGCGGCCGCGGCGGCGCTTCGGGGCCTCGTCCTCGTCCTCGCCGTCCTCGTCCTCGTCGTCGATCGCCTCGGTGGCGCGGCGCGCCTCCTCCTCGGCGCGAGCGGCCTCGGCGGCCTCCAGCTCCGCGGCGATCAACGCGTCGTCCTCGGCGCGCAGGTCGATCTCGTCGTCGAAGTCGACGGGCTGGCCATTGCCCTCGGCGTCCTCGGGCATCAGCTCGTTCTCCTTCTTGAACGCCTGGACCTGCTGGACAGTGACCTCGAGCTGGTGGGCGATCCACGCGTCGGTGCGGCCCTGGCGCACCCAGCTGCGGATCTGGTTCAGTTGCGGGCGCAGAGAGCGTCTTGCCATTCCGGCCGCGGAGCCTAGCGAATGGCCTTCCGCATCCGCCCGCCGCCGCATCGGTGCCGCTCGCGGTCGCAGGTTGCGCTCCCCACGGACCGGTTGTTAGTGTGGCGCGGCCAGCCCCTGCGGCATGGAGGTCCCCCTTGCTGGTCCTGACGCGGAAGTCCAATCAGAGCATCATGATCGGCGACGACATCGAAGTCTCGGTGCTGTCGATCATGGGCGAGAAGGTAAGGATCGGCATTCAGGCCCCGCGCGAGATCCCGGTGTTCCGCAAAGAGGTCTACGTCGAGATCCAGCAGGAGCGCGCGCGCGAGATGAGCGGCGCAGGGGTCCGCGAGCAGGTGGACGCCGCCCTTCAGAACATCGGCTCGGGCGGCGCGCCGACCGCGCCGAAGCCCTAGCCCATCACGTAGTAGAGCGTCTCGAACATCGCGACCGTCACCGCGACGGCGGTGGCGATCAGCACGAGCACGAGCACCCAGAAGCGCAGCGACCCGCGCTGGTTCGCGCGCTGCACCTGCCGCGTGCGCGAGCGCTGCACGGCACGGCGGCGGAGGGCCTCGCGGCGCAGCCGGTCGGCCTCGGTCTCCTCTACGAACGCTCGCTCGAGCTGCGCCATGCTCTGGCGCATCTTGGTGGCGGCCACGGCGCCACAGGGTACCGGCTGCCACGACACCGAGTCGCCTCCGGCGACGGGGACCCGCGATGAGAGGGCCTCCGGCACCCCTAAGAACCTCTTTCAAGATTGGCGGCGGGTCGTGAGCGGCTCAGCCGTGGATGCCGAGCGCCGCTCGAAAGCGCAGTCGATGCAGAGCATCGGCGAGCATTTTGGGGGGCGCTTCGGCGCCGCGGATGGGCTGCTCACGGCCGTCCGAGCATTTTGAAAGCGGTTCTAATCCAGGTGCCCGGCGACGTCCCACGTCCACAGCTCGACGACGTTGCCGTCGGGGTCGTCGACGTAGGCCGCGCGGCCGTGCGTGTCGCCGAAGCGGTGCTCGCGCACGTCCTGCCCGCGCTCGCGCAGCAGCGCGACGGCGGCGTCGTAGCGCTCCTCCGGGATGTGCATCGCGAAGTGGACGTGGATGCCGCCGCGCCCGCGCTCGAGCCCGACCTGCGGGCGCCAGAGCCCGATCCGCGTGCGGTCGCCGGCCATCACCCAGATCGCCTCGCGGTCCGGCCAGCGCTCGACGACCGGCAGCCCCAGCACGCCCGCGTAGAACGCCTCCGCCGCCTCCAGGTCCACGACCTCGAGCACCAGCTCGCTCACACCGGTGACGCCGAGCATCTCAACCGCAAGCGTGCCAGAGGCCCCGGCCGGCCGCCTGCGCGGCGTGCTGGAGCGCCGCGAGGCGCGGGGCGAAGCGGTCGTTGGGCGGGATCGTGAGCGTGCGGGCGAAGCCGCCGGAGACCAGCGCGGCATTGACGAAGCGCCCGTCGGAGGCGCGATAGACATAGGCGAGCAGGCGGCCGTAGCGGTCGCGCGGCTCGTCGCCCACGACGAGGCGCACGCGGCGGCCGGCGACGAGCCGCGCGTTCTCGTGGCTCGCGCGCTTGGCATAGCACTGGACCGGGACGCCCGGCTTCACCGACTCCGGCGTGTCCATCCCGATGTAGCGCACCTTCTCGTAGCGACCGCCGAGGCGCACGACGATCGTGTCGCCGTCGACGACGCGGACCACCCGGCCGACGCCCGAGGCCGGCTGCCGCCCCGAGGGCAGCAGCCCGCGCAGCAGCAGCCCCGCCAGCACGGCGACCAGCAGCCAGGGGAGGATCGAGCGCATCGCCGCGACGCTACGGGCGCAAGCGGCCGCCGCGCCCGCGCGTCACGAAATCGTCACGAAACCGCGGCGCCCTGCTCCTCGTAGACGGAGATGAAGCGCAGGTAGTTCTCCGCGATCTTCTCCGCCGCCGCCTCGCGCTCGATCGAGCCGTCGAGGAAGCCCTTCAGCGCGTCCCACCAGATCGAGCGCCCGATCGCGAACCCGACGAAGCCCTCGACCGGCGCCGCCTGGCGCAGCCAGTGGTCGACCTTCGCCTCGCTCGCGCCGCGCCCGAGCAGCACGCAGACGACGTTCTCGCGACCCTCGCCCGCGCGCGTCTGCTGCGCGAGCATCTCGGCATCGGAGCGCTCGTCGACGCCCTCGATCTTCCAGATGTCGACCTCGACGCCGAAGTCCTGGATCGCCTCGATCGTGCGGCGCATCAGGTCCGGGCGCAGCTCGGCGTCGTAGCGGTCGGAGTCCCCGCCGACCGACTCCAGCTGCTCGCCGGTCGCCGGCACCAGGAGCTCGAAGAGGAACTTGCGGTCCTTGGAGTGCAGCCAGTCCGCAAGGCGCTTGAGCTTGCCGAGCTGCTCGCGGTTGGCTTCCGCGTGGCCGTCGGGGTTGTAGCGGACGAGCACCTTCGAGAAGTCGGGATCGAAGCGCTCGATGTGCTCGCCGAACTGCTCGCCGTACTCGAAGTCGAACGTGTCCTGCCCGGACTTCTCGACCGGCATCGCGAGCCGCAGGCCCTGCTCGCGCGCCTGCGCGGGGATGTCGCCGCCGAACTGCTCGTCGACGAGCACGCCGGTCTGATCGCCGCTCACGCGCCCGCGCTGCACCGCCTTGACCATGCCCTCGTAGATGAGGTGCTTGGCGTCGCTGATCGTCGCGGTCTGCTCCGCGTCCGGCTCGCCGTCGATGCCGAACATCTTCTTCTGGAACGACCCGCGGTGGTCGAAGGCCAGGATGTAGAGCTGCCCGTCGTAGCCCAGTCCCATCTCGTCTAACTCCCTGAAAGTCGTTTCTCAGGAGTCTGCCCGATCCGCGGGTAGGGTGCCGTCCGATGGAGCACCACTTCTCCGGGCCGAGCTACACCATCGGCATCGAGGAAGAGCTCATGATCGTGGACGGGGAGAGCTACGACCTCGTCAACGCGGTCGAGAGCCTGCTCGAGGAAGCGCCCCACGGCGAGATCAAGCCCGAGCTCATGGAGTCCGTGCTCGAGATCTCGACGAAGCCGTGCGCGAACACGCAGGAGGCGGGGGCGCAGCTGCGCGGCCTGCGCCACCAGGTGCGCGAGCGGGCATCCGAGCGCGGGCTGTGCATCGGCTCCGCCGGCACGCATCCGTTCGCGATGTGGGAGGACCAGCGGATCGTCGCGCGCCCGCGCTACCGCGACCTCATCTCCGACCTGCGCTTCGTCGCCCGCCAGGAGATCATCTTCGGGATGCACGTGCACGTCGGGCTCGACGATCCCGGCAAGGCGATCCACGTGGCGACCGGGATGCGCGTGCACCTCGCGGTGCTGCTGGCGCTGAGCGCGAACTCGCCGTTCTGGCGCGCCGACGCGACCGGCCTGGCCTCGACGCGCACCCCGATCTTCCGCGCCTTCCCGCGCGTCGGCGTGCCGCCGGCGTACCGCGACTGGGACGACTACGAGCGCCAGATCGGCTTCATGGTCGACAGCGGCGTGATGGCCGACTACACCTACCTCTGGTACGACGTGCGCCCGCATCCGCGCTTCGGGACGGTCGAGATCCGCGTCTGCGACAGCCAGACGCGCGTCGAGCACTCGGTCGCGCTCGCCGCGCTCGTGCAGGCGATGGTCAAGGAGCTCGCCGAGCACTACGACGAGGGCAAGCCGCTCTCCGAGTACCCGTGGCAGATGCTCGACGAGAACAAGTGGCTCGCCGCCCGCCACGGCCTCGACGGTGAGCTCGTCGACCTGCCCTCGGCCGAGCGCGTGCAGACCAGGGCGCTGGCCCGCCGCCTGCTGGACCGCCTGCGCCCGCATGCGCAGGAGCTCGGCTCCGAGCGCGACCTCGAGGGCATCGAGGACCTCCTGGCGCGCGGCAACGGCGCCGCCCGCCAAGTGGTCGTCTACGAGGCCAACCACGACCTGCGCGAGGTCATGGCCGAGATCGTCGCGGCGACTGCACCCTGACACCGCTGCGCGGGCCCGGCGGGCGCGCTTCCGCCGCGTCCTAGAATCGCTCGGGCATGCCGCAGACGCCCGACCTCTTCGTGGTCTGCAAGAAGTGCGGCTCCGAGGTGAGTCCCTACATCACCGAATGCCCGTACTGCGGCACCCGCCTGCGCAAGCGCGCGCCGCGGATCGACCGCGAGCCCGCGGCCTCCGGGCGCTTCAAGCCCACGCTGCCGCGCCTCTCGCGCATGAAGCCCGGCGAGATCCCGGGCATCCGCGCCGACCCGACCGCGAAGCCGTGGGCGAGCGCGACGCTGGTCGCGCTGTCGCTCTTCGGCCTGCTCGTGCTCGCGGTCGTCTCGCGCGCCGACGCGGGCGTCGCCGGCAGGCTGCACGGGGAGTGGTGGCGGGTCGCGAGCTCGCCGTTCCTGTACGCGAACGTCTGGTACGAGCTGGCCGCGGTGCTGGCGATCGGGCTGTTCGGCTGGCTGCTCGAGCGCCGCCACGGGCCGTGGGTCGTGCTCGCGCTGTTCGCGCTCTGCGGCATGGGCGGCGTGGCGCTCGACGCGGCGGTCGAGAAGGTCCCGCTCGCGCTCGGCGGCAACGGCGCGGCGCTCGGCCTGCTCGCCGCCTGGGCGATCCCCGACCTGCTGGCGCTGCGCCGCGGCGAGGAGATCGACGCCGACCTGCTCGGCACGCTCGTCATCGCCGCCGTGCTGCTGCTGATGCCCGCCGCCGTGCCCGAGGCGAGCGCGATCGCCGGCATCTGCGGCGGCATCGCCGGGATGCTCGCGGGCTTCGCGCTCGCGGCGCCCGGCCGGCACTGAGGCGTAAGCTGGGGCGGGTGCCCGACGGGATGGCTGGGTCCAGGTTCACCGCCGAGCAGGTGGATGCGGCGGTGGCCGCGCTCGGCGACCCCAAGCGCTACGCCCACGCCCAGGAGATCGTCACCCACGCCGCGCCGGGGCTCCAGCGGGTGCTGAACGAGGCGCTCGCGGAGGGCGGGTGGTTCGGCGGCGCGCACGAGGCGCAGGTCGGGCACGCCGCGCTCGCCGAGGACCCGGAGGAGCGGCGCCTGGCGATCCGCACGCTCGTCGCCGAGGAGACGCGCCTCGGCATGCTCGTCGGGGTCGCCGTCGGCCTCGAGCTCGCCCAGCAGCTGCACCGAATCCAGCGATCAGAGGAGACCGCCTGATGGAGATCCGCTTCCTCGGCCACGCCGCCTTCGCCCTCGAGCACGAGGGCACGACGGTGCTGGTCGACCCGTTCCTGACCGGCAACCCGAAGGCCGCCGCGAGCGCCGACGACGTCGCCGCCGACGCGATCCTGCTCACGCACGGCCACGCCGACCACATCGGCGACACGGTCGCGATCGCCAAGCGCACGGGCGCGCCGGTGGTCGCGATCGTCGAGCTCGCCGGCGAGCTCGGCGAGGACCTCGGCGAGGGCCACCGGGTCTTCGACCCGAACATCGGCGGCACGGTCGAGTTCGACTGGGGCTCGGTGCGGCTGACGCAGGCGTGGCACACCTCGACGACGCCGAAGGGGACGGTCAACACGCCCGCGGGCCTCGTGATCGAGCTCGGCGGCGCGCGGATCTACCACCTCGGCGACACGGGGCTCTTCAGCGACCTCGCGCTGCCCAAGCGCCGCGGGCACATCGACGTCGCGCTGATGTGCATCGGCGGCCACTACACGATGGACCGCTTCGATGGCGTGGCCGCAGCGGAGCTGGTCGGCGCCGACCAGGTCATCCCCTGCCACTACGACACGTTCCCGCCGATCGAGACCGACGCGCAGGCGTTCAAGGCCGATGTCGAGCAGGCCGGGCACGCGGAAGTGATCGTGCTCGACCCCGGGCAGAGCCACACGGTCCGTCCGTGACCCACGCCGTCGTAC
>DASTWP010000006.1:0-27925 GCA_035765835.1 Solirubrobacteraceae bacterium | reverse complement strand
GCGTTCCTGACGTGGCGGTGCACCGGTGGCACCCGCAGCGAGCGCTTCTCTCGCTGAGCGACGCGTGGTTCAGCATCGGCCCCGCGATCGTGTTCGCGGCCGCATCGATCCACGGCGTGCGGTGGTCGGACTGGTGGATCTGGCTGCTGGCGTTGGTAGCCCAGTTCGCGCTCGACTTCGGCGCCTCGGCGGCGCGCGAGTGGCTGCACTACCTCAAGCCGCCGGACGTCCAGCTTCGCGAGCTCGGGATCGTCTGGCTCGTGGACTCGTCGTGCGCGCCCGTCGGCCTGATGGCCGCCGTGGCAGCGGCGCACGGCCGCTTCTCGTTCCTGCTCGTGCTGCCCCTCGTTGGCCTGATGGCCGGCTTCGCACAGGAGCGGCGCTTCCGCATCGAGCAGGCGATCGACCTCAGCCGTGCCTACCAGGGCACGGCGCTTCTGCTCGGAGACGTGATCGAGGACGACGACAACTACACGGGCGAGCACAGCCGTGGCGTCGTCGCGCTGGCGGTGGAGATCTCCGACGAGATCGGGCTCGACGCCCGACGCCGGCGCCTGGTCGAGTTCGGCGCGCTGCTGCACGACGTCGGCAAGGTCAAGGTCCCGAAGTCGATCCTCCACAAGCCAGGGCCGCTCGACCCGTCGGAGCTCGACGTCATGCGCCAGCACACGATCGAGGGCCAGCGGATGCTCGACCGCGTCGGCGGCGACCTCGAGGACGTCGGCGTCGTGGTGCGCGCCTCGCACGAGCACTGGAACGGCGGCGGCTATCCGGACGGCCTGGCGGGCGAGGCGATCCCGCTCGAGGCGCGGATCGTCTCCTGTGCAGACGCGTTCAGCGCGATGACGACCGATCGCCCGTACCGCAAGGCGATGACGCTCGAGCGCGCGATCGGCGAGCTGAGCGCGAACGCGGGCACGCAGTTCGACCCGCAGGTCGTCGAGGCGCTCCTGCGCGTGCTCGCGCGCCATGCCGGCGCGGAGCAGGGCGCCGCGGCGGCCGCGGCGATCGCGGCCGCGGCCGCGGTGCCGATGCGGTCGTAGACTCGCGCCGGTGAGCGCGATCCGCCTGATCACCGCAGTCGGCGAGCCGCCGGAGTCCTACGCGCGCGTGCGCGAGCCCGTGCGCGCGCCGCTGCGCGTCGGCGCCGTGCAGCACCGCTGGCATCCGGATCCCGGCGAGCATCGCGCGGCGCTGGCGGAGGGGATCCGCATGGCCGCGGCGGAGGGCGCGAAGCTGATCTGCCTGCAGGAGCTGACGCTCTCACCGTACTTCGCGATCACCGCCGACGGGCCGGGCGAGGGTGGCTCGGGCGCGGAGCCCGAGGCGATCCCCGACGGCCCGACGTGCCGCTTCGCCGCGGAGATGGCCGCGGAGACCGGCGCGTACGTCCACGCCTCGCTCTATGAGCGGGTCGAGGAGCCCGGCCTCGGCTTCAACACCGCGGTCGTGCTCTCGCCGGCGGGCGACGTGGTCGCGCGCACGCGCAAGCTGCACATCCCGGTCACCGCCGGCTACTACGAGGACAAGTACTTCCGGCCCGGGCCGGCCGAGAACGGCTTCCCGGTCGTCGAGCTGGCGCAGGCGCGCTTCGGCTTCCCGACCTGCTGGGACCAGTGGTTCCCGGAGCTCGCGCGCGCGTACTCGCTCGCCGGCGCGGAGGTGCTCGTCTACCCGACGGCGATCGGCTCGGAGCCCGACCATCCGGAGTTCGACACCGAGCCGCTGTGGGAGCGCGTGATCGTCGCCAACGGCATCGCGAACGGGACGTTCATGGTGGCCGTCAACAGGATCGGGACCGAGTTGCCGCTCACGTTCTACGGCTCCTCGTTCATCAGCGATCCCTACGGGCGCATCCTCGTGCAGGCGCCGCGCGACGAGCCCGCGGTGCTCGTCGCCGACCTCGACCTCGACCAGCGCCGCGACTGGCTCGAGCTGTTCCCGTTCCTCAGCACGCGCCGCCCGGACGCGTACGGCTCGCTGACCGGCTAGGAACCGCTTTCAAAATGCTCGGACGGCCGTGGGCAGCCCATCCGCGGCGCCGAAGCGCCCCCCAAAATGCTCGCCGATGCTCTGCATCGACTGCGCTTTCGAGCGGCGCTCGGCATCCACGGCTGAGCCGCTCACGACCCGCCGCCAATTGTGAAAGAGGTTCTAATCCGTCGGCGCGAACAGGCGGGCGGCGGCGGAGGTCAGCTCGCCGCGCTCGTGCAGCGCCTCGAGCGCGTCGACGGCGGCGTCGGAGAACTGGCGGCCGCGCAGGCCGCGCACCTCGGCGAGCGCCTCGCCATGCGCGCGGGCGGGGCTGTACCAGCGGCTTCCGGTCATGACGTCCCAGGCGTCGGCGAGGCTCAGGAGCGCGGCGCCCTCGGGGATCGCCTCCGCGTGCAGTCCGCGGGGGTAGCCGGCGCCGTCGGGGCGCTCGTGGTGGGCCTCGATCCAGTCAGCCTGCTCGGGGCTGAGGACGTCGGCGACCAGGCGCGCGCCGAGCTGCGCGTGCTGCTTGATCACCACGTACTCCTCCGGGGTCAGCTTGCCGGGCTTCAGCAGGACCTCCTCGGGCACGCCGGCCTTGCCGACGTCGTGCAGCAGCCCGGCCTCCTGCAATGCGGCGATGCGCTCCTCGGGCCAGCCACGCTCGCGCGCCATCCGCGCGGCGAGCCGCGCGACGCGCTCGGAGTGCTCGCGCGTGGTCGCGTCCTTGGCGTCGATCGCGCGTGCGAGCGCGCGCAGCCCCGCGAGCGCCTGGAGCCGATCGGCCTCCGCGTGCGAGCCCTCCTCCTCGAGGCGGCCGACGACGGCGGGATCGTAGATCCAGGTCGCGTCGTGTGCATGCACGCGGCTCCAGCGGACTGCGGCGCGCGCGTGCGCGAGCAGGTGCTCGGCGCCGCCGGCGTTGTCGAGGTCGCAGACGCCGGCGGAGACCGCGACGCCGAGGCGGCGGCAGATCGGCGCCTCGATCGCCAGGCGGCGCGCGCGCTCGGCGATCGCGTACGCCGCACGTTCGTCGGCCTCGATCAGCAGCAGCCCGAACTCGCCGGGCGCGAGACGTGCAACGACGTCCTCGCCGCGGGCCACGGAGCGCAGCGCGTCGGCGACCTCGCTCAGCACCTGGTCGCTCGCCTCCTGACCGGCCTGATCCGCCAGCGCGGCGAGGCCGTCGATCTCCAGCACCGCCGCCGACAGCGCCGCCGCGTGCCGATTGGCGCGGCTTGTCTCGGCCTCGAGGCGGTCCTCGAAGCTGCGGTGGTTGGGCAGGCCAGTCAGGCGATCGATGCCCGCCTGCTCGTCGAGCAGCGCGCGCTCCTCGGCGTTGGCGACCGCGGTCGCGGTCAGGTCGGCGTAGTCGTGCAGGCGCTGCTCGGCATCGGGCGGCAGGCCTTCGGGGTCGCGGGTCGCGACGGCGATCGCGCCCCACACCCGATCGCCGTGTTGAACGGGCGCGGCCAGCACGAGGCGAAAGCCGAACTCGCGCGCCGGGTCGGAGGAGTCCGGCGCGATCGCGTAGCGGGTCGCGCGGCCCGCGCGCACCGTCGCCCAAGGCTCGGCACGATGCGACATCGGGACGATCATCCCGGTTTCGTAGCGGTCGACCTCCTGTGCCCACGCGCCCATCACGCGCAGGTTGCTCGCGCCCTCGAAGCGGATGACGCCGCCGGACTCGGCGTCGAGCAGGCGCGCCGCCTCGACGGCGACGAGCTGGAAGATCGCCTGTGGCGGCGTGCCCGCGGCGACCGCCGTCGCGACGCGCCGCAGCGAGCCCTGCTCGGCGGCGAGGCGGCGGTGCAGGACGCCGAGCTCCTCGAGCCGCCGCTTGCGGCGCTCGAACGCCGCGCGGCCGCCCAGGATCACGACCGCCAGCGCGAGTTGCACCGGCACGGCGACGAGCACTTCGCGCAGCATGTTCTCGGCGACGGCGTCCGGCTGGTAGGCGAGGGGCAGCGCGCGGACCGCGCCGCAGAGCACGACGAAGACGAGCGTGAAGCGCGCGCTGTGGACGAGCGCGACGTATCCGAGCACGAACCAGATGAACGATCGAGCGGGGGAGTCCGTGCCGCTCGACGCGGCCGCCAGCCCTGCGAGCAGGGCGAGCGCGACGAATGGACCGGCGAGGTGGAGGAAGCGGGGCATCGGGCCGCGCCGCGCGATCGCGAGCATCGCGATCCCGTAGACCGCGCCGAAGCCGCCGATCGCGATCACCGGCGCGACGTCGAGATGCTTGCCGGGGACGGCGGGCAGGATCAGGATCACCGCAGCCGCGCCAAGCCACAGCCACGCTCCGATCTGCGCCGTGACGCGCAGCCAGGCGTTGTCCGCCCGCACGTCCAGGGCGGTCGCGACGCGAGCGGTGACGCGCCTGAGCACGATGCTCAGGGTACGGCGCTCAGGCCAGCACTTCGTCGGAGTACAGCTTGTGCACCTTCACGGTGCCCGGCGGGGCGGCCTTGATGCACATCTCGCAGAGGATGCACTCGTCGAGGTTCTGCTCGACGATGGCGACCTTGGGTGGGTGGGATTCCGATACCGCGAAGATGTCGACGGGGCAGACCTCGGCGAGCTTCGCCGCGAGCGCCGCGTCCCTCTCGACCGAGTCGTCGACCTCGACGCCGATGAACGTGGCGTCCTGCCTCATGCCGCGCTCCTCTCGGCGATCTTCGACCTGATGATCTCGGGGATCTCGGAGATCCGCTCGGCGACCGTGATGCCGGCCTCGGCGAGGCGGGCGATCTTCTCGCTCGCGGTGTCCTCCTTGCCCTCGACGATCGTGCCCGCGTGCCCGAAGCTCATGCCCGGCATCTCGTCCATGAAGCGGCCGGCCATGAAGGCGACGATCGGCAGGCGCGAGTCGTTCTCGGTCACCCAGCGCGCGAGCTCGGCCTCCATGCGGCCGCCGGGCTCGGTGTAGATGACGATGCCCTGCGTCTGCTCGTCGGCCTCGAACAGCGGCATCAGCTCCGCATAGCTCGAGCCGATGATCGCGTCGCCGCCGATCGAGACCGCGGTCGACTGACCGAGGCCTGCGGCGGTCAGCGTGCTCGACATCTCGGTCGTCATGCCGCCGGAGCGGGAGATGACGCCGATCGGGCCGGGCGTATAGGCCTTCGCGGCGTCCTTGGCGGGGCCGCCGATGCCGCCCATCTTGATCACGTCGGGGACGATGATCCCCAGGCAGTTGGGGCCGATGATGCGCGCGCCGCGCAGGTTCGCGAGCTCGACCATCTCGGCGACGTCGCGGCGCGGGATGCGCTCGGTGACGATCACGACCAGGCGGATGCCGTTCTCGATCGCCTCGAAGACGGCGTCCTTCGTGAACGCCGGCGGCACCGTGACGACGGAGCCGTCGATCGGCCGGCCGTGGTGCGCGACGGCCTGGTCGACCGTGTCGAAGACCGGCACGCCGTGGACCTCGCGGCCCTTGCGGCCGGGCGTGACGCCGCCGACGACCTTGGCGCCCCTGCCGTAGTCCAGGCACTCGCGCGTGAGGTTGACCGCCTCGCGGCCGGTGATGCCCTGGACGATGAAGGTGGTGTTCTCGTCGATGAGGATCGACATCAGGCGGCCGCTCCTTCGACGGCCATCCGCGCCGCGTCGTGCATCGACGTCGAGCGGTCGGCGTAGCGCACGCCGTAGCGGTCGAGGATCTTGAAGCCCTCCTCCTCCCAGGCGCCCGGGATGCGGAAGATCGAGATCTTCTCGGCGGGGTCGTGGCCGAGCTCGAGGCAGGCCTTGATCACCCCGCGCGCGACGATGTCCACGCGCGTGTTGGAGACGATCGACATCATCACCGCGATCTTCTCGACGCCCGGCTTCTGGAGCACGAGCTTCGCGAGTCCGCAGGCCTTGTTGACGGACGGGTTGCCGCCGATCTCGCAGTAGTTGGCGGGCTTGCCGCCGTGCGCGCGGACCGCGTCGAAGAGCGTCAGCGAGCCGCCGCCGGCGCCGATGACCAGGCCGAGGTTCCCGTCGAACTCGGTGACGTTGCCGGCGACGCCGCGGTGGTCCATCGCGTCGACCTCCTCGCCGGCGAGCTCGAACGGCGTGGCCTCGCGCGCCTGGCGCGTCTCCTCCTCGCCGACGCCCAGCTCCTGCAGCAGGGCCTTCTGGCGCGGGCGCGCCTCGTTCTCCATGTCCATGTGCGCGTCGAGCGCGACGAACGAGCCGTCCTGCATCTCGGCCAGCGGGTTGATCTCGGCGAGCGTCATGTCGTTCTCGACGAACAGCTTCGCCAGGCGGGTGAGGATCGGGACGAGCTTGTTGAGCCTGCTGCCGGTCACGCCGACGGAGGCGACGACCTCCTTGGCCTTGAAGTCGCTCAGCGGCAGGATGTTCGAGAAGTGCCCGCGCCCGACGTGGTCGGGATGGGTCTCGGCGACCTCCTCGATGTCGATCCCGCCCATGTCGCTGAACAGCATCACCGGCTGCTTGCGGATGCCGTCCCAGACGACGCCGGCGTAGTACTCCTGCTTGACCTGCGCCTTCGGGTCGACGAGCACGCCGCGCGGCATGTGGCCGTTGATCTCGAGCCGCAGCACGTCGGCGGCGTGCCTCTCGGCCTCCTCGGGCGTGTCCGCGAACTGCACGCCGCCGGCCTTCATGCGCCCGCCGGAGAGCACCTGGGACTTGATGACGACGGGGCCGCCGATCCGCTGCGCGATCTCGCGCGCCTCGGCCGCGTCGGTCGTGAACCCGTAGTCGGTGACGGGGATCCCGGCGCGCTTGACGATCTCGCGCGCCTCGTATTCGAAGAACCTCATGCGGCGCGGAACCCTAATGGGGGCCGCTCACGGCCGCGTCGCCGCCCGGCACGTCCGTGGTCAGACCGGTCGGGCGAGCAGCGCGCGCAGGCCGTCGGCCACGGACGGGCGCAGCATGCCGGCGTCCTCGCCGAGCGCGCGGCGCAGCGTGCCGACCACGCCGGGATCGGCGGCGGCGACGAGCACGCCGTAGCCGAAGCTCGTCAGTCCCTGCCAGAGGTCGGCGAGGCGCCAGAGCGCGGTCACCTCGTAGCGGCGCAGGTCGGTCAGGTCGAAGACGAAGTCCTGGCAGCCGTCGGCGGCGGCGCCGATCGCGAGGTCGTCCGCGCCGGCGGCTGCGAAGCGGCCGGCGTCGGCGCCGAGCGAGACCACAGCTGTGGACTCGCCGAGGAGGCGGATCGAGACGGTCGGGGCGGCGTGGCGGAGCGCGCTCTGGCGGCTGAGGACTTGCGGCATCGTGCGCCGGGGGCTACCCCGCGGCCGCCGGCGCTAGACGCGATCCGCTGAGCGCCAGCGCCCGGGCGAGGTCGCGTGCGACCTCGTGCGGGCGGTGGACGACGCGGCGGTAGGTGAAGCGCAGTGTGGTCCAGCCCGCGAGCGTCAGCTCGTTGTCGCGCAGGCGGTCGTTCTCGAAGGCGGCGGTCGTGTCGTGGAAGGCGCGGCTGTCGATCTCGACGGCGAGCCGGCGTCGCGGCCAGGCGAAGTCGCGGCGGCGAGCGATCGCGTGGTGCTGCGGGACCGGCTCTGGGAGGCCGGCCCTGCGCACCAGGGCCAGGAACGCCTCCTCGGCCTCGCTGTCGGTGATCGTGGAGCCGGCGATGTGCCAGTCGAGGACGGCGCGCAGCGTCTTCGCTCCGCGGCGTCGGCGGCAGCGCTCGCGCAGCGCATCGAGGGGGAGGTGCAACCGTTGGGCCTCGGCGCGGTCGAGCGCGCGCTCGAGGGTTCGCTTGGAGGCGCCGGCTGCGAGGTCGAGGAGGGTTCGGGCGGGCGTGGTCGCTCTGAGGCCCTCGTGGTCTGTCACATCGGCATCGAGGAGGAGACGGGGGCGGTGGACCGCGACGCCGGCGATTCCGTCGGCGCTTCGGGGCGCGACGACGTGGACGCGGCTCGGCGGGGAGAGCATGCCCCAGTGCGCCGCGGCGCTGCGATGGCTCAGCGCAGCGCGCGGCCCGGCGGCCAAGAGCGCCGCGTGATGCCAGCCCCGCAGCGTCCGCGGGCGGTGCCCGACGGCGTAGACGCCGTTCAGCACAGGGATGAGCCACCCCATCTCCACTCGCCGCCCGATGCTCGCGCGGCTGAGGCCGAGGTCACGCAGCTGCCGCGTCCCGACGACGCCCTCCTGTCGCTCGGCCAACGCCACAACCGCTCGTTCGATTCGTTCTGGGCCGGATTTGTCTCGCATACCGAGACATATCCGGCCCACAACGGTTTTTCGCCCCCCTGGGGCGTGCGCGGTTACGCGGCGGCGGGGGTGAGGCCGTAGGCCTCGGCGAGCTCGGGGTCCTTGCGGGCGAGCATCTCGGCGAGGTCGACCATCACGCGGCACTGCTTCCAGGTCGCGTCGTCCTGCATCTTGCCGTCGATCATGTGAACGCCGCGACCGTCGGGGATCGCCTCGATCACCTTCTTGGCGAACTCGACCTCGGCCGGGTCGGGCGAGAAGACCTTCTTCGCGATGCCGATCTGCACGGGGTGCAGCGACCACGCGCCGACGCAGCCGAGCAGGAACGCCGCGCGGAACTGGGTCTCGCAGCCGACGACGTCCTTGATGTCGCCGTAGGGACCGTAGAACGGCAGCGCGCCGACCGACGTGCACGCGTCGACCATGCGCGCGATCGAGTAGTGCCACGGGTCCTGCTGGTAGCTCGGGCGCGCGGCTTCCGGATCGTCCGGGTCCGGGTCGGCGATCGTCCGGTAGCCGGGGTGCCCGCCGCCGACGCGCGTGGTCTTCATGCGCCGCGACGCGGCGAGGTCCGCGGGCCCGAAGCTCATGCCCTGAAGGCGCGGCGAGGCGGCCGCGATCTCCTCGACGTTCGTGACGCCCTGCGCGGTCTCGAGCAGCGCGTGGATCAGGATCGGCCGGTCGAGCTTCGCCTTCGCCTCGAGCTGGGCGAGCAGGCGATCGACGTAGTGGATGTCCCACGGCCCCTCGACCTTCGGGATCATCACGACCGCGAGCTTGTCGCCGATCTCGGTGACGACCTGCGTCAGGTCGTCGAGCACCCATGGCGACTCGAGCGCGTTCACCCGCGTCCACAGCGCGGTCTCGCCGAGGTCCATCTCCTTGCCGACCGTGATCAGGCCGGCGCGCGCGGACTCCTTGCGATCGACCGGCACCGCGTCCTCGAGGTTGCCGAGCAGGATGTCCACGGTGGGGGCGATGTCGGGGACCTTCGACACCATCTTCTCGTTGGAGAAGTCCAGGAAATGGATCATCCTTGACGGCGTGACGGGGATCTCGCGCAGCGGCTCGGGGGCGTCGATGGCGAGCGGCTTGAAGAAGTCGCGGGGGTTGCGCATGGGCGGGACGATATTGGTCGCAGGGCTGCTCTCGGCTGCCGCCCTACCCGCCGTGGCCGCCGCTCCGAACGCGCGCCGCGCGTGGCCGCTCACCGTCCGCGCACCCGTCCAGTTCGACGCGACGCTCGCTCGCATCTCCTTCACCGTGCCTCCCGGCACCCGCCGCCCCGGCCTGAGGATCGCCACCGCCGGGCCCACCGGCTTCGACCAGGTCACGATCGGCCGCGCTGCCCGGCAGCCCCGGCACCGATTGCTCGGCTTCGTCCTGGTGGTCAACCGGCGCCCGAAGGGCTCGCTCGCTCCCGACCTCCTCGATGTTCGCCTGAGCGCCCACCTCGGCCACGCGCTGCCGAAGCCGCGCCTCCTGGCGGCCGTGAACGTCTATGCGAACCCCGGCCACGCGCCGCGAGCGCTCTGCTCGACGCCGCCGGCGAGCCCGGCCGCGGTGGTGCGCGCCTTCGACGCCGCCTGCGGCCGCCCGATGTAAGACTCCCCGCAACATGACCGAGACCGAGACCCAGACCGTCGAGACCGACCAGGCCGCCCGCGAGGCCTCCGGCGCGCACCCCTACGGGCGCTACCTGGAGGAGTTCGAGGTCGGCGCCGTCTACAAGCACTGGCCGGCGAAGACCGTGACCGAGGCCGACGACCACCTGTTCTGCCTGATCACGATGAACCACCACCCGCTGCACATCAACGACGTCTACGCGTCGCAGTCGCAGCAGGGCCGCAACGTCGTCGTCGGGCCGCTCGTCTACTCGCTCGCGCTGGGCATGAGCGTCTCCGACGTCTCCGGCAAGGCGATCGCGAACCTCGCCACCGAGGAGCTCAGCCACCCCGCGCCGGTCTTCCACGGCGACACGCTGTTCGTGGAGTCCGAGGTGCTCGAGAAGCGCGAGTCGCGCTCGAAGCCCGATCGCGGCACGGTCAAGGTCCACACGCGCGTCCACAACCAGGACGGCGTGCTCGTCGCGGAGTTCAAGCGCCTCGTGCTGGTCCCGCGCAAGCACCCCGGCGCGAGCGACAAGGCCGAGGGCAACGTCGAGTAGCGGACGCGCCCGGGGCAGGCCGCGGTGATGCGGAGTAGGCTCGCAGGGCGAACGCGCTGAACACGGGATCCTCCGGCGGACCTGGCCCCCCGCGGGTCGTGGTCGTCGGCGCATCCGCAGGCGGGGTGGAGGCGCTGATCTCGCTGGCGGGGTCGCTCTCACCGGACATCGACGCGGCGATCCTCGTCGTGCTGCACATCTCGGCCACCGGCACGAGCGTGCTGCCCTCGATCCTCGACCGCGTCTCGCGCCTGCACGTCGAGAGCGCGGTCAGCGGCGCGCCGCTGCTGCCCGGAACGGTCTACGTCGCCCCGCCGGACCACCACATGCTGGTGGAGGACGGCACGATCGTCCTGACCCAGGCGCCGCGGGAGAACGGGCACCGGCCCGCGATCGACCCCGCCATGCGCAGCGCGGCCGCGGCGTACGGTCCGGCGGCGATCGGTGTCGTGCTCTCCGGCGCGCGCGACGACGGGACCGCAGGGCTGCTGGCGATCAAGGCCGCCGGCGGCAAGGCCGTCGTGCAGGACCCGCAGGAGGCGGTCTACGCCTCGATGCCGCGCAGCGCGATCGAGCACGCACAGGTCGACGCGGTGCTGCCGGTGGCGGGCATCGCGGCGTGGCTGGGGGAGGCGCCGCCTCCTCCTGACGGACACGGAGGGAGCGTCGCCGCGATGGTGCACAACGAGCAAGGCGCGACCGGGACCGGCACCCCGCCGGGCGAGGGCACGCGCTACACCTGTCCCGACTGCGGAGGGGTGCTGTTCGCCGACGAGGAGGGCTCGCTGCTGCGCTTCCGCTGCAGCGTCGGGCACGCCTTCTCGCCCGAGAGCCTCGAGAGCGCGCAGGCCGCCGCGCTCGAGTCCGCGCTCTGGGCCGCGGTCCGCTCGCTGGAGGATCGCGCCGACCTGCTCGAGCGCATGGCCAAGCGCCACGGGACCGACCGCCACCGGGCCGAGCGACTGCGCCAGGAGGCCCGCGTCGCGCTCGAGCGCGCGGAGACGATCCGCGGGACGATCGAGGAGCCGCATGACCTCCGGCGGCGGGAGCCCGCGGCGTAGATGGTCGATGGGGGCTCTACGCTGGCGACCATGGCCTCGGAGCCGGAACTGGACGCGCTCCTCCAGCACCTGAAGCACACGCGCGGGTTCGACTTCACCGGCTACAAGCGGGCGTCGCTCGAGCGCCGCATCAGCAAGCGCATGGCCGCGGTCGGGGCGGCGACATATCAGGACTACCTCAATCGCCTCGAGGTCGACCCTGCGGAGTTCGCGCACCTCTTCGACACGATCCTCATCAACGTCACGAGCTTCTTCCGCGACACGCAGGCGTGGGAGCACCTGGCCAACGACATCGTCCCGCCCCTGCTCGAGGCGATCGGGCCCGACGCGCCGGTCCGCGTCTGGTGCGCCGGTTGCGCATCCGGGCAAGAGCCCTACACGCTTGCAATGGTGCTCGCGGACGCGCTCGGCGATGAGGCATACGTCGAGCGCGTGAAGATCTACGCCACGGACATCGACGAGGACGCGCTGAACACGGCGCGCCATGGCGTCTACACCGGCAAGCAGGTCGAGGGCGTGCCGCCGGAGTACCTCGAGCGCTTCTTCCTGGAGGGCGAGGCCCGCTTCGCATTCCGCCCCGAGCTGCGGCGCTCGATGATCTTCGGTCGCAACGACCTGCTCCAGGACGCGCCGATCTCGCGCATCGACCTGCTGACGTGCCGCAACACGCTCATGTACTTCAACGCGGAGGCGCAGGGACGGATCCTGCGCCGCTTCCACTTCGCGCTGAACCCCCACGGGGCGCTGTTCCTCGGCAAGTCCGAGATGCTGATCACGCACACCGATCTGTTCCGCCCGATCAACCTCCAGCGCCGGATCTTCCAGAAGGTCCCGGCCCACGGGATCGGCGAGCAGGTGCGCCACGCAGTCGCCGTCATGGACGGGAATGCCGCTCCCGCCGCAGCCGCCCTGCACGAGCGCGCCTTCGAGGCGCTGCCGACGGCGCAGGTCGTGATCGACGCGGCGGGCGTGATGGCGGCCGCCAACCAGCGCGCGCGCAAGCTGTTCCGCCTCGCGGGCGCGGACGTGGGGCGCCCGCTGAAGGACCTCGAGCTCTCCTACCGGCCCGTCGATCTGCGATCGAGCCTCGAGGAGGCATTCGCCGAGCGGCGCACGATCGTGCTCGGCCCCGTGCCGGCGAGCGCCGACGGCGAGCAGCGCGAGCTGGAGGTCCACCTCACGCCGGTCTTCGACGGGCAGGAGCACGCCGGCGCGACCATCGCGTTCCTCGACGTCACGCTCCAACGGCGGCTCGACGCCGAGCTGAGGCGATCTGCGGCGGAGCTCGAGCAGGCTCACGAGGAGCTGCAGTCGACGGTCGAGGAGCTCGAGACGACCAACGAGGAGCTCCAGTCGACCAACGAGGAGCTCGAGACGACCAACGAAGAGCTCCAGTCGACGAACGAGGAGCTCGAGACGATGAACGAGGAGCTGCAGTCGACCAACGAGGAGCTCGAGACGATCAACGACGAGCTGCGCAGCCGCACGTCCGAGCTCGACGAGGTCAACGCCTTCCTCGAGAGCATCCTCACCGTGATCGGCGCGGCCGTCGCCGTCGTCGACCAGGGCCTGCGCGTGCGCGTCTGGAACTCGCACGCGGTCGAGCTCTGGGGCCTGCGGCCCGAAGAGGTCCAGGGCGAGCCGCTGCTCGGCCTCGACATCGGGCTCCCCGTCGACAAGCTGAAGCTGCCGCTGCGCCAGGTCCTCAAGGCGGACGAGCGCCAGGAGGTCGAGCTCGACGCCACCAACCGCCGCGGCCGCCCCGTACGCATCCGCGTCTCCGCGATGCCGCTGGTGCTCGACGGCGCGCAGGCGCGCGGCGCGGTCGTCGTGATGGAGGTCGTCAGCGCGGCCGGCTGAGCGCGGCGGCGCGCTGCGCGCGTGCGCGTACGACGGCCTCACGGGTCATGCGGGCGGACTCGAGGAGGCGCAGCGTCCGCTCGTGCCGAGTGCTGTGGAGATCCGCGAGCATGCGCACCCGCCGGCGCAGGCGCTCGAACTCGAGCGAGCTCGTCTCAGGGCGCTGCTCGGGCGGCGGCGGCACCGTCTCGTGGACGACCGCGACGTCCGCGTGGCGCCACTGCGCGTCGGCTGCCGGGGCGAGAGCGGTGGCGGAAGCGCCGTCGAGCAGCCACGCGCCGTCGGCACGACGCGTCACCGCGCCGGTGGCGGCGAGCTCCTTGAGCGCCAGCGACACCGTCGGCCGCCGCGCGCCGACGAGCCTTCCGATCGTCTCGTGCGTGAGCGCGAGCGGCACGGTCACGCCGACGCGAGTCACGCGCCCCCAGCGCTCCGCCAGGTGCCAGAGCAGCGCGAGAACCCTCTGGTCCACGCGCGGGAGCTGCGCGATCGCCCGGTGCACGGCCTGCCGGGCCTCCTGGTGCGCCAGCCGCTCGATCAGCATGCCGCCGAGCGCGGGCCACGTCCGGATCGCCACGAGGAGGCGGTCGTCCAGCAGCGCGGCCGAGGCAGGCTCGGCGACGTGGAAGCGCACCGCCGCGGGGAGCATGCGCTCTCCTGAATCGCGCAGCTCGACGATGTCGCCCGGCCCGAGCAGCTCGCTCGCCGGCACGGGCCCGATGAGGATGTCGCGGACCGCGAGCCCGGAGAGGATCATGGCCGCGAACGCGCTGCTGGAGCCGGACGCGGCCTCGTCCGCGTCCCACTCCCCGCGGTCGAGCTGGAGCACCGGCACCGTCAGCAGACGGCGCGCGTAGGCGCGCTGCTCGGGCGCGACGGCCTCGGCGAGGTCCGCGTCGAGGTCCAGCAGCGCCCGGCGCGGCGCGGCGACGGCCGGCGCGGGCAGGGCCATGCTCCGCAGGCTACGCCTTCTCGCTGGCGCGCAGGCGCTCAAGCGCCCGCCGCAGGATGCGAGAGACCTGCATCTGGGAGATCCCCAGCCGCGCGCCGATCTCCGACTGCGTGAGGTCCTCCTCGAAGCGCATCCGCAGCGCTTCGCGGTCGCGCTCGCAGACCCGCCGCAACAGGCGGTCGAGCACGGCGCGGTCCTCCGCGCGGTCGAGCTCGTCGCCGGGTGCGGGCAGGAGGTCGCCGAGCGCGGCGCGGTCGCCGTCCTCGCTGCCGCCGACGCGGCGTTGCAGCGACGTGGCGCGATAGGCGGAGCCGGCCTCGCGCGCCTCGAGGACCGCCTCCTCGCTCGCGCCGACCTCGCGCGCGATCTGCGAGATCGTCGGCCGGCGCCCGTCGCGGCCGAGGTCCTGCGTGGCGCGATCGACGCGCAGCGCGAGCTCCTGGAGATCCCGGGGGACGTGGATCGCCCAGGTGTGGTCGCGAAAGTGACGGCGCAGCTCGCCGAGGATCGTCGGCACGGCGTAGGTGCTGAAGGCGGAGCCGCGCGCGGGGTCGTAGCGATCGATCGCCTTCACCAGGCCGATGCAGGCGACCTGCACGAGGTCGTCGGTCGGCTCGCCCGTGTGGCGGTAGCGCTGGGCGAGCCTGCGCGCGAGCGGCAGGTAGCGCTGGACGAGCAGCTCACGCGCCTCCCGGTCGCCGCTCCGGCCGGCGAGCTCGAAGAGGTCCCGATCGCGGTGCATCGGCGTGAGCGCCATTACCAGCCGCGCCGTTTCCACCTGCGCTCGCGACCATTCGCGGGGTTGTTGCAAAGCAACCGCGGACGCATCCGCGGAGGCCCGACCCGTCCGCCCGCGGACGGGTCGCAGGCGCGCGCACGCACGCGTTTCCGGGAACCATCCGGCTCATCTGCCGCCGCCGTCCGCGCCGGTCCGGCAGAATGCCTTGCCCGCGTCGAGACCGAAGGAGTTGAGCCGTTCCGTGAGCCAGACGACCGTTCCGACCAAGCACGAGAGGCTGTTGGCCTGGGTTGAGGAGATCGCCGCCCTGACCCAGCCCGACGAGGTCCATTGGTGTGACGGCTCGTCCGCGGAGTACGACGGCCTGGCGCAGGCGCTGGTGGACGCGGGCACGTTCGAGCGGCTCTCGGACGCGAAGCGCCCGAACTCCTACCTCGCGCTGTCGGACCCCGCCGACGTGGCGCGCGTCGAGGACCGCACCTTCATCTGCTCACGCGACGAGCGCGACGCCGGCCCGACGAACAACTGGCGCGACCCGGACGAGATGCGCGAGTCGCTGAGCGAGCTGTTCAGCGGCTGCATGCAGGGGCGCACGATGTACGTGGTCCCGTTCTGCATGGGCCCGCTCGGCTCCGACAAGAGCCACGTCGGCGTCCAGTGCACCGACTCCGCCTACGTCGCGGCCTCGATGCGGATCATGACCCGCATGGGCGCCAAGGCGCTCGAGCAGCTCGGCGACGACGGTGACTTCGTCCCCTGCCTGCACTCGGTCGGCGCGCCGCTGGCCGACGGCGAGGAGGACGTGGCGTGGCCGTGCAACGCCGACAACAAGTACATCGTGCACTTTCCCGAGTCGCGCGAGATCTGGTCGTTCGGCTCCGGTTACGGCGGCAACGCGCTGCTGGGCAAGAAGTGCTTCGCGCTGCGCATCGCCTCGGTGATGGCCCGTGACGAGGGCTGGCTCGCCGAGCACATGCTGATCCTGAAGCTGACCGCGCCGGACGGTGAGGTCAAGCACGTCACCGGGGCGTTCCCGAGCGCGTGCGGCAAGACGAACCTCGCGATGCTGATCCCGACGCTTCCGGGCTGGAAGGTCGAGACGATCGGCGACGACATCGCGTGGATGAAGTTCGGCGCCGACGGCCGCCTCTACGCGGTCAACCCCGAGGCCGGCTTCTTCGGCGTCGCGCCCGGCACGAGCGAGCACACGAATCCCAACGCGATGGCGAGCGTCCGCGCGAACTCGATCTTCACCAACTGCGCCCTCACCGACGACGGCGACATCTGGTGGGAGGGCATGACGCCCGAGCCGCCCGCGCACCTGATCGACTGGCACGGCAACGACTGGACGCCCGCCGAGGACCATCCGGCCGCGCACCCGAACGCGCGCTTCACCGCGCCGGCGGCGCAGGACCCGGCGATCGCCCCGGAGTGGGAGGACCCGCAGGGCGTGCCGATCGACGCGATGCTCTTCGGCGGCCGGCGCTCCACGGTCGTGCCGCTCGTGCACGAGGCCTTCGACTGGGAGCACGGCGTGTTCCTCGGCGCGACGATGTCCTCGGAGACCACCGCCGCCGCCGCCGGCCATGTCGGCAAGCTGCGCTTCGACCCGTTCGCGATGCTGCCGTTCTGCGGCTACCACATGGGCGACTACTTCCGCCACTGGCTCGAGATCGGAGCCAAGGGCGACGCGGAGAAGCTGCCGCGGATCTTCTACGTCAACTGGTTCCGCAAGGACGAGGGCGGCCGCTTCCTCTGGCCGGGCTTCGGCGAGAACAGCCGCGTGCTGGCGTGGGTGTTCGGCCGCTGCGCCGGCACCGCCGAGGCGGTCTCCTCGCCGATCGGCCTGCTGCCCGCGCCGGGCTCGCTCGACACCGACGGCCTGGACATGTCGGACGAGAAGCTCGAGAAGGTGCTCGCCATCGATCCCGCGCAGGTGCGCGCGCAGCTGCCGCAGGTGCGCGAGCACCTCGCGCGCTTCGGACATCGCCTGCCGCGGGAGCTGCACGCGCAGTTGGAGGCCTTGGAGGCCCGCCTGAGCGCGGCGTAGTCTCCGTGGTGGGTTGAGCACCACCGAGGAGAGCGAGCAGCCCGAGCTCGAACGCCTGCTGGCGCTCGTGGACGAGCGCGTCCCGCCCGAGCAGGCGGGCGCGCTGCGTGAGTTCGCCAAGGCCTACGTCCGCCGGATCGGCGCCGCCGGCCCGGTCGCGAAGCCCGAGCCGCTGTTCCACGAGATCGCCGGCGCCTTCGCGCTGGCCGGGAGCCGCGACGGCGCGCCCGCCGCCGTGCGGGCGTTCAACCCGAGCGCCGAGCGCGACGGCTACACGGCCTCGGGATCGGTCGTCGAGACCAACACCGACGACCTGCCGTTCCTCGTCGACTCGGTCAGCGCCGCGCTGCAGGGCCGCGGGCTGCGGATCGTGCGCGTCCAGCACCCGATCGTCGGGACCGAGCGCGACCCGCGTGGCGCGATCGAGCGCGTCGTGCACCCGGGGGAGGGCGCGCGCTCGGAGTCGGTCATGCACTTCGAGCTCGACCGCCGCCTCGAGCCCGAGGAGCTCGCGGAGCTCGAGGACGCCGTGCGCGAGGTGCTCGGCGACGTGCGGCGAGTGGTGCGCGACTTCCCGAAGCTCCAGTCCGCGGTCGCGCGGATGGCGGACCTTGCCGAGCAGGGCGACGCCCGTTACTCGCGCGAGGAGATCGACGAGGGCGTCCAGTTCCTGCTGTGGCTGCGCGAGGAGCACTTCATCTTCCTCGGCTACCGCGAGTACGCGCTGCGCGAGGGCACGGTCCAGGCGGTGGCCGGGAGCGGGCTGGGCCTGCTCGACGACGATCGGTCCTCCGGCTTCGCCGACCCCGTCGCGCTCGACGACCTGCCGCCCGGGGTGCGCGGCCGCTTCCTCGAGGGCGACCTGCTGACGGTCACCAAGACCAACCGGCCCTCGCCGGTGCACCGCCGCGAGCGGATGGACTACGTGAGCGTGCGCGTCGTCGGCGACGACGGCGCGATCACGGGCGAGGCGCGCATGCTCGGGCTCTTCACGACGCGCGCCTACACGGAGCCCGCGGCCGGCACCCCCGTGCTCCAGCGCAAGCTGCGGGCGCTGCTGGCCGCCGAGGACCTGATCGAGGGCTCGCACGACTACAAGGCCGCGGTCGCGCTGTTCGAGTCCTTCCCCAAGGACGAGCTCTTCTCCGCCCCGGTCGAGGACCTGCGGCGGGCCGTCGTCGCGCTGCTCGGGCTGCCGGCGGGGACGCTGCGGCTGTTCGGCCGCCGCCACGCCGACGGGCGCGCCGTCTCGCTGATCCTGGCGGTGCCGAAGGACCGCTACGACGCGGCGCTGCTCGTGCGCGTGCGCGAGCTGCTGCTGCGCCGCTTCGGCGCCGATGCCGTCGACGAGCACGAGGTGCTCGGCGAGGGCGAGGAGGCGGTGCGCGTGCACTTCGCCGTGCGCGGGCCGACCGAGGACCCGTCGTTCGCCGACCTCGAGCGCGACGTCGCCGAGCTCGCGCGCACGTGGGACGACCGGGCGCGCGAGCGCCTGGTCGAGGAGCACGGCGAGGAGCGCGGTCGCATGCTCGCCGCGCGCTGGGCGCCGCGCTTCCCCGAGTCCTACAAGGCCGCGGTGCGACCGGACGCCGCGGCGCGGGACATCGCCTGCTTCGAGCGCCTCTTCGGCTCAGGGGAGGCGTTCCTCGCCGGGCTGCGCAACGAGCAGAGCGGCGGGCGCACGCTCACGCGGATCGGGCTCTACCGGGTCGGGGGCAAGGTCGAGCTCTCGCGCGCGATGCCGATGCTCGAGCACCTCGGGCTGCGCGTGATCGAGGAGCGCCCGACGCGCCTGCTCGGCGGCGCCGCGGGCGGCGAGGCCTGGCTTCAGGACTTCGGCGTGCTGGGCCCGGGCGACGCGCCGCTGGACCTCGACGAGTGCGCGGAGCGCGTCGCCGACTGCATCGGCGCGGTCTGGCGCGGCGAGGCCGAGTCCGACACGCTGAACCGCCTCGTCGTCAGCGCCGGGCTCGACTGGCGGCGGGTCGGGACTCTGCGCGCGTACCGCCGCTACCGGCAGCGGATCGGCTCGCGCTTCACGGAGGGCTACCAGAACGACGTCATCACGCAGAACCCGGGCATCACCGCGAAGCTGATGCGGCTGTTCGAGCTGCGCTTCGACCCCGCCAGCGAGCGCGACGAGGCCGCCGAGGGCGAGCTCCACGACGCGATCCTCGCCGACCTCGAGGACGTCGTCTCGCTGGACCACGACCGCATCCTGCGCAACCAGCTCGGACTGATCGACGCGACCGTGCGCACGAACGCCTACCGCGCCGGGCGTCGCGCGCTCGCGTTCAAGCTGCGCTCGGCCGAGGTGCCGGCGATCCCGCAGCCGTCGCCGCTGTTCGAGATCTACGTCTACTCGCCGGTCGTCGAGGGGATCCACCTCCGCGGCGGGCGGATCGCGCGCGGCGGGATCCGCTGGTCGGACCGCATGGACTACCGCACCGAGGTCTTCGGCCTCATGCGCGCGCAGATGACCAAGAACGCGGTCATCGTCCCGGACGGCGCGAAGGGCGGCTTCTACCTCAAGCGCCCGCCCGAGGACCGCGAGCAGCTGCGCGAGGAGGTCGAGCGCCAGTACGTCACCTACATCAGCGGCCTGCTCGACCTCACCGACAACCTCGTCGACGGCGAGGTCGTGCACCCCGACTGCGTGCGCGTGCTCGACGAGGACGACACCTACCTCGTCGTCGCCGCCGACAAGGGCACGGCGACGTTCTCGGACACCGCGAACCGCGTCGCCGCGCGCTACGGCTTCTGGCTCGGCGACGCCTTCGCCTCCGGCGGCTCGCACGGCTACGACCACAAGGGGCTCGGCATCACCGCGCGCGGCGCGTGGGAGTCGCTGAAGCGCCACTTCCGTGAGCTCGGGATGGACCCGGCGCAGGACGAGTTCACCGCCGTCGGCATCGGCGACATGAGCGGCGACGTCTTCGGGAACGGGATGCTGCTGTCGGAGCGCATCCGCCTCGTCGCGGCCTACGACCACCGCCATGTCTTCATCGACCCGGCTCCCGACGCGGCGCGCTCGTTCACCGAGCGCCGGCGGCTGTTCGAGCTGGCGGGCTCCTCGTGGGACGACTACGACCGCGCGCTGATCTCCGAGGGCGGCGGCGTCTGGCCGCGCACCGCGAAGTCGATCGCATTGAGCGAGCAGGCGCGCGCGGCGCTCGGCATCGAGGACGAGAAGCTCGCGCCCGCCGACGTCATCCGCGCCGTGCTGCGCGCGCCCGTCGACGTGCTCTGGAACGGCGGCATCGGCACGGTGGTGAAGGCCTCGACGGAGAGCGACGACGACGCGCACGACCGCTCGAGCGACGCGCTCCGCGTGGACGCGCGCGACCTGCGCTGCCGCGTGGTCGTCGAGGGCGGCAACCTCGGCCTCACGCATCGTGCGCGGATCGAGTACGCGCGCGGCGGCGGCCACGTCAACGCGGACTTCATCGACAACTCGGCCGGCGTCGACTGCTCCGACCACGAGGTCAACCTGAAGGTGCTGCTCGACCTCGCGGTGCGCCGCGGCGAGCTCGATGAGGAAGGGCGCAATGCGCTGCTGCGGGAGGTCACCGAGGACGTCGCCGCACACGTGCTCTACGACTCCTTCCTGCAGGCGCAGTTGCTCGCGCAGGAGGTCCGCGGATCCGCCGGGCGGATCTTCGCCTACGAGGACCTGATGACCGCGCTGGAGGCGCGCGGCCTGCTCGACCGCGCCGTCGAGGCGCTGCCGAGCACCGAGGAGATGGCCGAGCGCCGCCGCGGCGGGCAGGGGATGGAGCGCCCTGAGCTCGCGGTCCTGCTCGCCTACGCCAAGCGGGCGCTGACGGGGGCGGTGCTCGACTCGGAGCTGCCAGAGGACCCCTACCTCGAGGGCGACCTGCGCTCCTACTTCCCGCCGCCGGTGGTCGAGCGCTTCGGCGGCCTGCTCGCCGAGCATCCCCTGCGGCGCGAGCTGATCGCCACCCTGCTGTCCAACGACCTGGTCAACTCGCTCGGCCCGACGTTCGCCTCGCGCCTGGTCGCCGAGCAGGGCGTCGAGCCCGCGGAGGTCGTGCGCGCGTTCCGGATCGCCCGCGTGGTCACGGGCGCGCTGGAGCGCTGGGAGGCGATCGAGGACCTCGGTACGTCGGTCGAGCCGGCGCTGCAGTGGCAGCTGATGGAGGGCGTCGACTGGCTCGTGGAGATCACGACGCGCTGGTACCTCGCGCACGCGCCCGGCGGGGGGATGGGCCCGGCGGTCGACGCCGCGCGCGAGGGCTTCGCGCTGCTCGATGCGCGGCTGGCGGAGATGGCGCCGCGCGAGTGGCGCGAACGGCGCGACGAGCAGGTCGCGGAGCTGACCGCCAAGGGCGTGCCCGAGCAGCTGGCGCGCGCACACGCCTACCAGGCGGCGCTGGTGCACGCGCCCGACGTGATCGCCGTCGCCGGCGGCGCCGGGCACAGCGTCGAGGAGGTCGGGCGCGTCTTCGAGCTGCTCGGCGGCCGGCTGCGGATCGGCTGGCTCGAGCAGCAGATCGAGGAGCTCCCGACCGGGACCCGGATGCAGCGCTGGGCGCAGCAGGCGCTGCGCGACGACGTGCTGCGCGCGCGGCGCGAGCTCGCCGAGCGCGCGCTCGCCGAGGCCGGCGCCGGGGACGACGTCGAGGGGGTCGTCGATGCGTTCCTCGCGCGCCGCGAGCGGGCGTGCGAGCGGCAGGCGGCGTTCTCACGCCGGCTCGCGGGCGACGGCGGCGCCGACCTTGCGGGCCTCACGCTCGCGGTGCGCGGGCTGCGCTCGCTCGTCGGCTCCGACTGAGAATCGGCCTGGGGGCCCGCCTCCGGCCGCCACGTGGCGGCCTCCGGCACCCCTGGGTCAGTGAGGGTCCTCGCCCGTCGAGGCGGGCGGGCGCGACTCCTCGGCGAGCGAGGTGATCGCAAGGCTGCCGCGCGCGGCGTCCTCGAGCACCTCGGTCGCCTCCTCGGCGGAGCGCGCGTAGAGCTCCACGAGCAGGTGCACGACGATGCGGTCCTCCTCGTGCTTGTGGAAGCGCACGTGGGTGAAGAACTCGCGCGTGCCGTGGTCGCCGAAGGCGGCGAAGGAGAGCGCGTCGCCGGCCTCGGGGCCGGAGCAGGTCTCGACGTCGTCGGCGTCGACCGTCACGGTGCAGGAGGCGACCCACGGCGTGCCCGCGATCATGCGCTCCCAGCGGTCCTCGACCGGCTCGACGCGCCCGTCGCGGAAGCCCAGGTGCGGCTGGTCGTGCATGCAGTCCAGGCATTGCACGACCGCCTCCTGCAGCTCGTCGACGACCTCGCCGCGCTCGCCCGTCTCCGGGTCGATCTTGTGGATGCCCTCGTAGTGCACCTGCACCTCGAGGTCGGTCGACCAGCAGCGGTAGCACCGCAGCCAGCTGCGGGTGTCCACGGAACCCTCCATCGTCCACAGCATATGCTCCGCCCGTGCCCGGGACCGTGCTGTACGACGCGGCCGACGCGGTCGCCACATTGACGCTGAACCGGCCGGAGCGGCTGAACGCGATCACGCCGGAGCTGATCGCCGACCTGCGGGCCGCGCTCGAACAGGCGTGGGGCGATCCCGAGGTGCGCGTGCTGCGGCTGCGCGGGGCCGGGCGCGCGTTCTGCGCCGGCTACGACATCGGCTGGGGCTCGCGCTCCATGACCGAGTCCGAGGGCTCCGAGCCGTGGGACCCGATCGCCGACTACGAGATGATGCGCATCTTCCTGGACGCCTACATGGCGCTCTGGCGCTCGCCGAAGCCGGTGATCGCGCAGGTGCACGGCCACTGCGTCGCGGGCGGGACGGACTTCGCGCTGTGCTCGGACCTGATCGTCGCCGCCGAGGACTGCCTGATCGGCTACCCGCCCGCACGCGTGTGGGGCTCGCCGACGACGGCGATGTGGATGTACCGGATCGGCCTCGAGCGCTCGAAGCGGCTGCTGCTGACCGGCGATGCGATCGACGGGCGCCGGGCGGTGGAGTGGGGGCTCGCGTCCGAGGCGGTCCCGGAGGCAGAGCTCGACGCCGCGGGCATGGCGCTCGCGCGGCGCGTCGCGCTGTTGCCGCACAACCAGAGCCACATGATGAAGCTGCTCGTCAACCAGGCCTTCGAGCAGATGGGCCTGCACACGACCCAGCTCATCGGGCTGCTGCTCGACGGGGCCGCGCGGCACACGCCCGAGGGCGCCGCGTTCACCCGCCGCGGCATGGAGGACGTGCGCGCGGCGGTCGCCGACCGCGACGCCCCGTTCGGCGACTACGGGCAGGGTCCGAGGACGGCATGACCGCGGGCTCGCCACCGGTGGGCGCCGTGCTCGCGGGCGGGCTCGGCAAGCGCATCGGCGGCGACAAGGGCATGGTCGACCTCGACGGGCGCCCGCTGCTCGGCTACCCGGTCGCCGCGCTGCGCGCGGTGCTGGCCGAGGTCGTGATCGTCGCGCGCGCGGAGACCGCGCTGCCGGCGGAGGTCACGCGCGAGACGCCGGTGTGGACGGAGCCGCCGGCGGCTGCGCACCACCCGGTCTGCGGGATCGTGCACGCGCTGCGCTGCGCCGCCGGGCGCGGCGTCGTGGTCGTCGCGGGCGACATGCCGCTGCTGACGAGCGACCTCCTGCGCGCGCTTGCGTTCGCCGAGGCGGGCGGCGCCGTCGCGCTCGTGCCGCGCTCGGGCGGCTTCCTTCAGCCGCTGTGCGCGCGCTACGAGGCCGCGGCCCTGCCGGCGCTCGAGAGCTTCGAGCAGGGCGCGCGGATGATGGACCTCGTCGAGGCGCTCGGGCCGGCGGTGCTCGAGTGGCCGGACGAGCGGCCGTTCCTCAGCGTCAACGCGCCCGAGGACGTGCTGAACGCGTCGGCCGCGCTCGCGCTCAGGACGTCTGCCAGATCCCTGTGATCGCGTGCGCCCTAGCCGCGTGGGCGAGGTGGCGCGGGATCCCGAAGCCGTCCTCGAGGGTTCGCAGCAGGCTGTAGTGGTTCAGCCGCGCCGCGCTGACCGCACCGGCTCGCACCAGCGGGCCGTCGAGCACTGCGCCGACGTGCAGCGGGGACAGCGGCGGGTCGGCGCCCTCGTCCCAGACGACGACGAGCAGCCCGTTGGGCCCGAACGCCGGCGAGGCCTCGATCTTCGGCACCTCGCGGGCGAGGAAGTCGTCAAACTGGTGGACCGAGTCGCGCGTGCCACAGCGGTCGTGCCCGTTCTCGCAGTCGTTGGGGATGATCATGTCGAAGCGCGCGACGGCGCCGGCCGCCAGCGCGGCGTCGAAGGCGCTCGTGTCGTCGGGCGCGGTCGTGCCCGTCGGCAGCACCTTCGCGCGGCATTCGGGCGAGGGCACGACGTCCTCCGAGGAGTGGTGGGCCTGGATGTCGTCGAAGTACGGCGCGACGCTGTGATGGGCGGAGAAGAGGTTGAACGCCCACGTGGCCCCGTGGTCGAAGAGGTCGCACGGGTTGGCCGCCGACTCCGTCCACTCCTGCCAGGAGATGCCGCGGACGTCGAGCTGGTGGAAGAGGTTGTCGACGTTCTGGTGGCAGGCGTGCTGACCGGGCACATCGCCGTTGGTGAACGAGAAGTCGTTGTCGTTCTCGCAGCGGATGAACTGACCCGACACCATCGCGGCGTAGTTGGCGAGCGACCCGTCGGCGAGGCCCGAGTAGTGCGTCAGCCAGGCCCCGCGCGGGCGGAGGGTGCCGACGACGAACGGCGCGTGCTGGGGCTTGAGCTCGCTGAAGCTCGTGTTCTCGCCGACGATCAGGAAGACATGGCCGAACGCCGGGACGCCGTCGCTCGCGCTGCTCCTGGCGCCGGGAGCCGCGCCGGGAAGGGCGAGCAACACTCCGACGGCGACGGCTGCCATCGCGTGCCACCAGCGGACTCGGCCCATCGCGCGGCCCTCCTATCCGAACGTGAAGGCATAGCCTGACACGCCCGGAGAGAAGCGCAACCGGAGCCGGTGGATCCCGAAGCGCGGCTCGTGGACGAGGTGGTAGAGGCGCTGGGCGTCGATGTCGAGCGTGCGCAGCGGCCTGCCGTCGAGCGTCACGGTCACCGCGTCGTGGCGCGTGGGCGAGGGCGGGCTCAGCACGAGGTAGACGTCCTTGGCGCCGACCTCGGCCTCGAGGCCGGCGCCGCTCACGGCGGTGGCCGCCTCGTCGGTGAGCCGCCAGGTGCCGGAGAGCGCGAAGTGCGAGAGCGGCAGCTCGTGGCGGTAGCCCGGGTAGTCGTGCGTGCCCGGCTGCGACGGGCCGGGCAGGAAGCGCTCGGCGCGCGCGAGACCGAGGTAGGTCTCGGGCGTCGCCTCGAGCGTCGGATGGACGACCCCGCGCGGCCGCGCGTCGCCTCCCAGCTCGCGCCTGCCGGCCGCGCGCAGCAGCTCGCGGATCTCGGCCTCGGTCTGCGCGTAGTCGCCCTCGCCGAAGTGGGCGGCGCGCACCTGGCCCGTGGCGTCGATCAGGTAGTCGGCGGGCCAGTACTGGTTGCCCCAGGCGGCCCAGGTCTTGAGGTCGTTGTCCTGCACGACCGGGTAGCGCAGGCCGTTCTGGCGGATCGCCGCCTGCACGTTGCCGGCGTCCTTCTCGAAGTCGAACTCCGGCGAGTGGACGCCGACGATCGTCAGGCCCTCCGCGCGGTAGCGCGCGTCCCAGGCCTTGAGGTACGGGAGCGTGCGGATGCAGTTGATGCAGGTGTAGGTCCAGAAGTCGACGAGCACCACGCGGCCGCGCAGCCTGCGCAGCGTCAGCGGCCGGCCCCCGGGCGTGTTGAACCAGCGCTGCGTGCCGGTGAAGTCGGGCGCGGCGCCGAGCTTCGGCAGCCTGGGGCCCGCCGGCGTGGCGGCCGCCGCGGTCTCGACCGGGGTGAACATCGGCTTGTGGCTGCGCAGAGCCAGCAGGCGCGAGGTGACCGCCGAGGAGCTCTCGAGGCCATGCGTCGGATCGACGATCGCGCTCGGCAGGTGGCTCGCGATCGCCGTCTCGAAGCGCACGTCGAGCTGGAAGGACATCGCCACCGCGGTGAGCACCATCACTGCCCCGAGCGCCGCCTGCAGCGCGGCGCCGCGGCCGGCGCGCCGCACGGGCTCGAGCACGGCGCGGCCTCCCAGCGCCAGCGCGAGCAGCACCAGCGCGGAGCCGAGCGAGTACGCGAGCCCGACCGCCACCGTGCGGCCGGAGGCGGCGCTGACCGAGATGACCGCGGCGAGGATCGGCCCGGCGCAGGGCGCGTAGACGAAGCCCAGCGCGGCACCGACCGCGAGACCGCTCGGGAACCCGTCGCCCGTGCGCTGCGGCCCGAGGCGCTGCAGGCGGCTGAGGGGGGCCTCGACGCGCGCCGCCAGCGCCGGCACGGCGACGATCACCCCGAACAGCGCGAGCACGCCGATCGCGATGTCGCGCGTCGCGCTGTGGCCGAGGCCGACGCCGTCGATCACCTTCGCCAGGCCGACGATCGTGATCGTGAAGGTGGCTGCGAGGCCGAGCACGATCCCGATCGGCCGCCGCCGCCCGCCGGTCGCGCCGGCGCTCAGCAGCGCAGGGAGAACCGGCAGGACGCACGGGCTGACGGCCGTGCCGGCGCCGGCGAGCAGGGCGAAGAGGACCAGCAGAGCCATCCGCCGGTCATGGTCGCGCAGGTCGCGGCGTCGTTACGCCGGTCGGGCGCGCGGGCGCTCGCCGCTCAGCCGCCGATCGCGCTCATCGTGCGCGCTGGCTGGATGAAGCCGGGCTCGTTGACGTGGTGCTTGAGCTCCTTGCGCCAGACGGCGTCGCGGACGATCCGCTCGAGGTCGTCGTCGCTCGCTTCGGCGCGCAGCGGGCCGCGCAGGTCGGTCTCGTTCAGGGAGAACAGGCACGTGCGCAGGCGCCCGTCGGCGGTGAGCCGGATGCGGTCGCAGTCGCCGCAGAAGGGCTCGCTGACCGGGTTGATGAAGCCGATGCGGCCGCGGCCGTCGGCGAAGCGGTAGGTGCGCGCGGTCGCGCTCGGCTCGCGCGGCTCGGGCTCGAGCGGGTGCACGGCGTGGATGGCGGCGCGGATCTCCTCGCCGGTGAGGACCTGCTCCGGCGTCCAGGCGCGGTCGCCGTCCAGCGGCATGAACTCGATGAAGCGCACCTCGTACGGGTGCTCGCGCGCGAAGGCTGCGAACGGAAGGACCTCGTGCTCGGTGAAGCCGCGCATCGCCACGGCGTTGACCTTGATCGGGTGCGCGTCGGGAAATGCGGCGAGCTTCTCGAGCCCGCGGAGCACCTGCGGCAGCGCGTCGCGGCGGGTCATCGCGAAGAAGCGGTCGCGCTGGAGCGAGTCGACGGAGACGTTGAAGCGCCTGACCCCGGCCTCGACGAGCGCCTGCGCGTCGCGCTCGAGCAGGAAGCCGTTCGTGGTGAGGCTGAGGTCCTCGAGGCCGGGCGTGCCGGCGAGCATCGCCGCCAGGCGCGGGAAGTCACGGCGCACGAGCGGCTCGCCGCCGGTGAGACGGACGTCGTGCACGCCCATCTCCGCGAGGAGACGCACCAGCCGCGCGATCTCCTCGAAGCGCAGCACCTCGTCGCGCTCGAGCCAAGGCAGACCCTCGGCCGGCATGCAGTACTGGCAGCGGAAGTTGCAGCGGTCCGTCACCGACACGCGCACGTCGCGGATCCGCCTTCCGTGACCATCGTGCAGCGGTGCGCGCGTCATCCCGCTCACACGTTACCCGCGGTGCGGGCGGTCGCGACCAGCGGCTCTCATAGCACGCCGAACGGTGCATTTCCCGCGCCGAGGCGTTCATATGACTGAACGCGGAAGATGGTCCGCGAGGCCCATTGTCATAACGCTGACCTGAGGCGATGCTCGCCTCGCTACGACCCGCTCGACGGCACGGATGCCGCCGGGCGGCTCGTCGCAGTTGCACGGAAGCCATCTCTCGGGGGCACTTTGTTCGGTCGCACGCAGGTCCAGCCGCAGGCAGGGCGCCGGCT
>DASTWP010000005.1:0-3101 GCA_035765835.1 Solirubrobacteraceae bacterium | reverse complement strand
GCAGCAGGCCGTTCTTGCGGATGTTCTCCACGAACGCGTGCTCGTGGTTGTAGCCGTTGTTGCGGTCCTTGATGTGGTGGTCGGAGCCGGCGCGGCGGCGCAGCCGCATGATCTGGCTCATCGGCGCGACGCCCTTGGGGCAGGCCTCGATGCACTTGAAGCAGTGCGTGCAGTCGTACATGCCGTGCGGGTCCTCGGCGAGGTCCTTCAGGCGGCGGTACTGCTGCGCGTCGCGCGGGTCGCCGACGAAGCGGTAGCTCTTCGCCAGGGCGGCGGGCCCGATGAACAGCGGGTCGACCTCCATCGACAGGCAGTCCGAGACACAGGCGCCGCACTGGATGCAGGCCATCGACTGCGTCACGTCGACCATCGCCTCGGCCGGCACGGTGTACTCGCGCTCCGGCACCGGCTCCTTGTTGATGAGCCACGGCGTGACGCGCTGGATCTTCTTCCAGTGGACCGCGTCCATGTCGACGATCAGGTCCTTGATCACGGGCATGTTGCCCATCGGCTCGACCTCGATGACGCCGTCGCGCGCGTGCTTGCGCGCGCGCTCGAGGTGCGTGTGGCAGGCGAGGCCCGGCTGGCCGTTGATGCGCACGCCGCAGGAGCCGCAGATCGCCGCGCGGCAGGAGCAGCGGATGCCGATCGAGCCGTCGAAGCGCGCCTTCGCCTGCAGGATGCCCTCGAGCACCGAGCGGTGCGGCTCTAGCTCGATCGTGTGCTCCTCCCAGTACGGGGCCTGCCCGGACTCGGGGTCGAAGCGGCGCAGCCTGAGCGTGAACTCCTGTGCGGGCTTGTGCGTTTCAGCCATGTCCTAGTACCGCCGTTCCTCGGGCTCCCACTGGGTCATCGTGACCTCGGAGTAGGTGATCGCGGGGCCGTCGGCCCCGTTCATCGACAGGTCGATGTGCTTGAGCCACTCCTCGTCGTTGCGCTCCGGGTAGTCCGTGCGGTACTGCGCCCCGCGCGACTCCTTGCGCTCGATCGCCGCGACGACGATGCACTCCGCCACGTCCAGCATGTAGCCGAGCTCGATCGCGGCGAGCACGTCCTGGTTGAAGATCGTGCCGCGGTCGTCGACGTACGCGGTCTCGGCCTGCTCCTTGAGACGGCGGACGGTGTCCAGCGCGGAGTCGAGGCCGTCCGCCTCGCGGAAGACGGCGACGTGCCGGTTGAGCGTGGTGCCGAGCTCGTCCTTGATCTCGGAGATCCGGCGCCCGCCGCGGTCGCGCGCGATGATCGCGTCGATCATCTTCGCGTCGTCCTGCAGCTGCGCGTCGGAGGCCTGCGGCATCGGCATCTCGAGCGCGCGGGCGGCCGCGTGCTCGCCGGCGCGGCGGCCGAAGATCAGCGTGTCCAGCAGCGAGTTCGCGCCGAGGCGGTTGCCGCCGTGGACCGATACGCAGGCGACCTCGCCCGCGGCGTAGAGGCCCTCGATCGGCGTGGCGCCGTCGCTGTCGGTCTTGACGCCGCCCATGATGTAGTGCTGGCCGGGGCGGACCATGATCGGCTCGCGCGTGATGTCGACTCCGGCGAAGTCCTTGCCGATGTTCACGATCTCGCGCAGCGCCTCGAGCGTGCGCTTGCGCGGGACGACCGTGATGTCGAGGTAGATGCCGGCGCCGTCGGGGCCGACGCCACGGCCCTCGTTGATCTCGATCTGCTCGGCGCGCGAGACGACGTCGCGCGAGGCGAGCTCCATCTTGTTCGGCGCCGTCTTCTCCATGAAGCGCTCGCCGTTGGCGTTGAGGAGATGCGCGCCCTCGCCGCGCGCGCCCTCGGTGATCAGGAAGCCGTTCTCGACGAGGGTGGTCGGGTGGTACTGGATCATCTCCATGTCCATCAGCGGCGCGCCGACGCGGTAGGCCTGCGCGATGCCGTCACCCGTGCAGATGAGCCCGTTGGTGGTGGGCTTGAAGCACTGCCCCGCCCCGCCGGAGGCGAGGATCACGTTCTTGGCGCGGAAGGTCTCCATCGCGCCGCTGCGCACGTCGCGCGCGACGCAGCCGATGCACGCGCCGTCCGCGTCGAGGAGCAGGCTCGTGACGAACCACTCCTCGAAGCGGTCGACGACGTGCGCGTGCTTGAGCAGCTGCTCGTAGAGCACGTGCAGGATCGCCTGGCCCGTGATGTCCGCGACGTAGGCGGTGCGCTTCATCGACGCGCCGCCGAACGCGCGCAGGTCGAGCAGGCCGTCGGCGTTGCGGTGGAACGTGACCCCGATGTGCTCGAGGTGCATGACCTCGTGCGGCGCCTCGCGGCACATGATCTCGATCGCGTCCTGATCGCCGAGGTAGTCCGAGCCCTTGACGGTGTCGTAGGCGTGCGAGCGCCAGTCGTCGGCGGGGTTGATGGCGGCGTTGATGCCGCCGGCCGCGGCCACCGAGTGCGAGCGCACGGGGTGGACCTTGCTCATGATCCCGACGCTTGCTCCGGACTCCGCGGCCGCCAGGGCGGCCCGCTGGCCGGCGAGGCCGGCGCCGATGATGAGAACGTCGTGGTGGGGCATCCGCGCCGGACTTTATAGGCGCGTCGGTGTGAGCGCCCTGCTCAGGCGGTCGACGGTCACCAGGCCGCGCAGGCGCCCGTCCGGGTCCACCACCACGACGGCGCCGAGGCGCCGCAGGGCCTCGGATCCGAGCACCGCCTCGAGCGGCGCGTCCTCGGCGATGCGCCCCTCCTCGCCCGCGCCGGGATCGAGCGACTCGCTGACGGGCAGCGCGGGCGTGCCGGCCGCGAGCGCCTCGTCGACGTGCTCGCGGCGCAGCAGGCCGAGGTAGCGGCCGTCGGGGTCGATGACGGGATACCAGGGCCGTCCGAAGCGCTCGAAGTACTCGTCGTGCGCCTGGATCAGCGTCGTCGGGCCGGGGATGATGATCGCGGTCGGGTCCATCACGTCGGCGGCGGTCACGCCCTCGATCCGCTCGGCGAAGCGGCTCGAGACGATCGCGCCGCGCGCGGCCTGGTTGAGGAACCAGCCGACAGCGGCGAGCCAGAGGCCGTTGAACGTGCCGTAGCGGGCGGTGAGAAAGAGGCCGATGCCGATCAGCGCCCACGAGAAGCCCTGGCCGAGGCGACCGCTGAAGCGCGTGCCGCGG
>DASTWP010000004.1:0-13672 GCA_035765835.1 Solirubrobacteraceae bacterium | reverse complement strand
CGACCCCGTACATGTACTACCTGGACTTCGGCGACTTCCACGTCGCCGGCGCCAGCCCCGAGCCGCTGCTGACGGTGACCGGCAGGCACGCCGCGACCCGCCCGGTCGCCGGCACGCGCCCGCGCGGCGCCGACGCCGAGGAGGACAAGGCGATCGCCGCGGGCCTGCTCGCCGACGAGAAGGAGCGCGCCGAGCACGTCATGCTCGTCGACCTCGGGCGCAACGACCTCGGCCGCGTGTGCGAGTACGGCACGGTCGCCCTCGACACGTTCATGGCCGTCGAGACCTACTCGCACGTGATGCACATCGTCTCGAGCGTCTCCGGCACGCTGCGCGACGGCGTGAGCGCGATGGACGCGCTGCGCTCCGTGCTCCCGGCCGGAACGCTGAGCGGCGCGCCGAAGGTGCGCGCGATGCAGATCATCGACGAGCTCGAGCCGGTCAAGCGCGGCGGCTACGGCGGCGCGATCGGATGGCTCGGCTACAACGGCGACCTCGACACCTGCATCCACATCCGCACGGTCGTGATCAAGGACGGCCGCGCGCACGTGCAGGCCGGCGGCGGGACGGTGGCCGACGCCAAGCCCGAGTACGAGTTCGCGGAGTCCGAGGCGAAGGCGCGCGCGGTCCTCGGCGCAGTCGAGCTGGCGCTGGAGCAACCGGACTGGCCATGACGTGACCCGCGTCCTCGTCATCGACAACTACGACTCGTTCACCTACAACCTCGTCCAGTACCTGGGCGAGCTGGGGGCGGAGATCGACGTCGTGCGCAACGACCGCGCGAGCGTCGACGAGCTGCTCGAGCGCGGGCCCGACCGCGTCGTCGTCTCGCCGGGGCCCTGCACGCCCAACGAGGCGGGCATCTCGCTCGAGGCGACGCGCCGCTTCCCGGAGGCGGGCGTGCCGACGCTCGGCGTCTGCCTCGGCCACCAGTCGCTGGCGCAGGCGTTCGGCGGCAGCGTCGTGCGCCACGAGCCGGTGCACGGCAAGACGACGACGATCGAGCACGACGGGCGCACGATCTTCAGCGGCCTGCCCTCGCCGCTGACCGTCGGGCGCTACCACTCGCTCGTCGTCGACGAGGCGAGCGTCCCCGCGGCGTTCGAGGTCTCCGCGACCGGCGGCGGCGTCGTGATGGCGATCCGCCACCGCGAGCTGCCCGCGGAGGGCGTCCAGTTCCACCCGGAGTCCGTGCTCACCGACGCCGGCAAGCAGCTGCTGAAGAACTTCCTTGCCTGACCCGATCCTCACGCGGGCGATCGACGCCCTGGCCTCCGGCCGCGACCTCTCCCAGGCGCAGGCCGGCGAGGTCCTGGGCCGGATCATGGAGGGCGGCGCGAGCGAGATCGAGATCGCGGGCTTCCTGATCGCGCTGCGCGCGAAGGGGGAGACCGAGGAGGAGCTCGCCGGCCTGGCCGCCACGATGCGCGCGCTCGCCACGCCCGTGCGCACGAGCCGCCACGACCTCGTCGACACAGCCGGCACCGGGGGCGGGCGGCCGACCTTCAACGTCTCGACGACGGCGGCGCTGATCGCCGCCGGCGCGGGCTGCGCGCTGGCGAAGCACGGCAACCGCTCGGCGACCGGCCTGAGCGGCTCGGCGGACCTGCTCGAGGCGCTCGGCGCGCGGATCGACCTCGGCGCCGAGGCCGTCGGGCGCTGTATCGACGACGCCGGCTTCGGCTTCATGTTCGCCCCCGCGCACCACCAGGCGACCCGCTGGGTCGTGCCCGTGCGCAAGGAGCTCGCCGTCCGGACGATCTTCAACTTCCTCGGCCCGCTGACGAACCCGGCCGGCGCGCGCCGCCAGCTGATCGGCGTCTCCGACCCCGCCTACCTGGAGCGGATCGCAGGCGCGCTCTCGCGGCTGGGCGTCGACCGCGCGTTGGTAGTGTCCAGCGAGGATGGCCTTGACGAGATGAGCACGTCGGCGCCCACCCACGTCGTCGAGGTCCAGGACGGGCGGATCGAGCGCTACTCGGTGAAGCCCGCCGACTTCGGCCTTCCCGTCGCGCCGCCCGGCGCGATCGCCGGCGGCCCACCGGAGCGCAACGCCGAGGTGACGCGCGCGATCCTCGCCGGCGAGCCCGGGCCAGAGCGCGATCTGGCGCTGCTGAACGCCGGCGCCGCGATCTATGCGGGCGGGCTCGGCGAGAGCATCGGCGAGGGGCTCGAGCGCGCGGCCGAGGCCGTGGACTCCGGCGCGGCGGCGCGCACGCTCGAGGCCTACGTGTCCCTCAGCAAGGAGCTGGTAGCCGCCTCGTGAGCGCGCTGGAGCGGATCGTCGGCGCCACCCGCGAGGACGTGGCGCAGCGCCGCCGCGCCGTCCCGCTGAGCGAGCTGGAGGGCCGGCTCGAGGGCCGCGGCGAGGACCGGCCGTTCTCGGAGGCGCTGCTGCGCCCGGGGATCTCGGTCATCGCCGAGCACAAGCGGCGCAGCCCGAGCGCCGGCGACATCCGCCCGGGCGCGTCCGTCCGGGAGATCGTCTGCGCCTACGAGCGCGGCGGCGCGGCCGCGCTGTCGGTGCTGACGGAGAGCCCGAACTTCGGCGGCTCGCTCGACGACCTGCGCGAGGCGCGCGCGGTCACGCAGCTGCCGATCCTGCGCAAGGACTTCGTCGTCGACCGCTACCAGGTCTACGAGTCGGCGGTGGCCGGGGCCGACGCGATCCTGCTGATCGTCGCCGCGCTCGAGGACCGCGACCTCGGCGAGCTGCACCGCGAGGCGCTCGCGCTGGACCTCGACGTCCTCGTCGAGGTGCACGACGAGGAGGAGCTCGCGCGCGCGCTCGAGATCGTCGACGCCGACGTCATCGGCATCAACAACCGCAACCTCGCCGACTTCACCGTCGACGTGCAGCGCACCTTCGACCTGCTCTCCGACGTGCCGGCGGGCAAGACCGTCGTCAGCGAGTCCGGCTTCCACACGCGCGAGCAGCTCGAGGAGCTCGAGCGCGTCGGCGTCGACGCGGTGCTGGTCGGCGAGAGCCTCATGCGCGCCGACGACCCGGAAGAGGCCTGCCGGATCCTCGCCGGCGTCGACCCCGGCGCCGGCGCCGAAGCGCTTTAGGAATCCTGAGCCGCTCTTTAGCGCGGCTTCACGCAGCCTCCCGACACTCAGGAGCACATGAACGCACCGAAGTCGATCCTCCCTGTCGCACTGGTCTCGATCCTCCTCGGCGCCGGCCTGGCGATCGCCGTCGTCGCCGGCGCGGGCCTCGGCGGCTCCACCACGACGGTCGTGCAGCAGGCGCCCGTCTCCGGCGCCGCGCCCGCGAGCAACCCCTCGAGCGGCCTCACCGCGTCGCAGATCTACAAGCGCGACGCGCCCGGCGTGGCGCTCGTGACCGCGCAGATCGCGCAGACGACGCAGGACCTCTTCGGCTTCCCGCAGACGCAGCAGGGCACCTCCACCGGCTCGGGCTTCGTGATCGAAAAGAACGGGACGCTGCTCACCAACGCGCACGTCGTCGACGGCGCGCGCAAGGTCACCGTCAGCTTCGGCAGCGGCAGCCAGATCCCGGCGAAGGTCGTCGGCACCGACCGCTCGACCGACCTCGCCGTCCTGAAGATCGATCCCTCCGGCAAGCGCCTGCACGCGCTGCCGCTCGGCTCCTACAAGGACGTCCAGGTCGGCGACCCGGTGATCGCGATCGGCAACCCGTTCGGCCTGGACCGCACGCTCACCACGGGCGTGGTGTCGGCGAAGGCGCGCCACATCCAGGGCCTGAACAACTTCACGATCGACAACGTGATCCAGACCGACGCGGCGATCAACCCCGGCAACTCGGGCGGCCCGCTGCTGGACGCCGACGGCCGCGTGATCGGCATCAACTCGCAGATCGAGACCGGCGGCAGCGGCCGCGGCAACGTCGGCATCGGCTTCGCAATCCCGATCGACACCGCCAAGCAGGTGATCCCGCAGCTCGAGAAGAAGGGCAGCGTGCAGGCCGGCTACCTCGGCCTCGAGGCGCTCACGATCGACCCGTCGCTGTCGGCGCTGAACCTGCCGGTGAACCAGGGCGCGCTCGTGCAGCAGGTCACGCCCGGCAGCCCGGCGGCGAAGGCCGGCATCCGCGGCGGCGACGTGCCCGCGCAGCTCAACGGCAGCTCGATCCAGCTCGGCGGCGACATCATCGTCGCGGTCAACGGGAAGCCGATCGCCTCCAGCGACGCCCTCGCCAGCACGATCGGCTCGATGAAGCCCGGCAGCACCGCCAAGCTCACGATCCTGCGGGGCGGCAAGCGCAAGCAGGTCGAGGTCAAGCTCGGCAACCGCCCGCAGCAGGCGCCCCAGGGCAGCCAGCAGAGCTCGCCGTAGGCCGTGCCGCGGTCTGCGACGATGCGGGCGTGACCTCCCCCGCAGCGACCCGCATCAAGTTCTGCGGCCTCACCGGCCTCGACGACGCCAAGCGCGCCGTCGAGGCCGGTGCCTGGGCGCTCGGGTTGATCCTCTGGGCGGGTAGCCCGCGGCGCTGCCCGCTGCCGGCGGCCGAGCGCATCGCGGCCTCGCTGCGGCGCCAGGCCGAGGTCTGCGGCGTGTTCGTCAACGCGCCCCTGGAGGAGATCGTCGCGACCGTCGAGGGCGCCGGCCTGACGATGGTGCAGCTCCACGGCGACGAGGGCCCCGCCTACGCCGGCGAGATCGCGCGCCGCACGGGCGCGAAGGTGATCAAGGCGCGCCAGGTACGCGGCAGGGCCGACATCTCCGCGATGGAGCCGTTCCACACCGACTTCCACATGCTCGACGCCCACGCCGAGGGCCTGCGCGGCGGGACGGGGGAGACGTGGGACTGGGAGCTCGTGCGCGCGCGGCGCTCGAAGGTGCCGCTGATCCTCAGCGGCGGGCTGAGCGCGGGCAACGTCGGGGAGGCGATCGCCGCGGTCCGGCCCTTCGCGGTCGACGTCGCGAGCGGCACCGAGGCGCGGCCGGGGGTCAAGGACCCGGAGAAGCTGCGCGCGTTCGCGGCGGCGGTGCAGGCGGCGGACGTCGCCGCCGAGGCGGAGGCCATCGCGTGACGGACACCGCGCTGCCGCACCGCTTCGGGCCCTACGGCGGCCAGTACGTGCCCGAGACGCTGATGCCGGCGCTCGCCGAGCTGGAGGCCGCCTGGGTCGAGGCCTGGGCCGACACCGGCTTCCGCGCCGAGCTGGACGTGCTGCTGCGCGACTTCGCCGGCCGTCCCACCCCGTTGCTGCACGCGCGGCGGCTGAGCGAGGCGGCGGGCCACGAGATCTGGCTCAAGCGCGAGGACCTGATGCACACGGGCTCGCACAAGCTCAACAACGCGCTCGGCCAGTCGCTGCTGGCCAAGCGGATGGGCAAGCGGCGGATCATCGCCGAGACCGGCGCCGGCCAGCACGGGGTCGCGAGCGCGACCGCCTGCGCGCTGCTGGACCTCGACTGCGTCGTCTACATGGGCGCCGAGGACATCCGCCGCCAGCAGCCGAACGTGCAGCGCATGCGCCTGCTGGGCGCCGAGGTCGTCGCCGTCGAGGCGGGCGCGCGCACGCTCAAGGAGGCCGTCTCGGAGGCGATCCGCGACTGGGTCGCGAACGTCGCCGACACCCACTACGTGATCGGCTCGGCGGTCGGGCCGGCGCCGTACCCGGCGATCGTGCGCGAGCTGCAGCGCACGATCGGCGACGAGGCGCGGGCGCAGATCCTCGAGCGCGCGGGCCGGCTGCCCGATCGCGTGATCGCCTGCGTGGGCGGCGGCTCCAACTCGATCGGGATGTTCACGGCGTTCGTCGGGGACGCGGACGTCGAGCTCGTCGGCGTCGAGGCGGCGGGGGAGGGGCTCGAGACCGGGCGCCACGGCGCGCCGCTGACGGTCGCGGGGCCCGCGGGCGTGCTGCACGGCTCGCTCTCGGCGGTGCTCCAGGACGAGATGGGCCAGATCCTCGAGGCGCATTCCGTCTCGGCCGGGCTCGACTACCCGGGCTCCGGCCCCGAGCACGCGTGGCTGCGCGACAGCGGCCGTGCGCGCTACCTCGCGGTGAGCGACGCGGACGCGCTCGCGGCGTTCCGCCGCGTCACGCGCCTGGAAGGGATCATCCCCGCCCTCGAGACCGCCCACGCGCTGCACTACGCGCTCGAGCCCGGCGCCGGCAGCGCGCTCGACCTCGTCTGCTGCTCCGGCCGCGGCGACAAGGACCTCGCCGAAGTGCTCGCCCGAACCGAGCCGTGAGACCCCACCGCGGGTCCCCCCACGACGACGTGCCGAGCCCGGCAGTGCAGCGGCCGGGGAGCGCGGGCGTGGGCGCCATCGCCGCCGCCTTCCGCGGCGCCTCCGGGCGCGCTGCGCTGATGCCGTACCTGATGGGCGGCTACCCCAGCGTGCAGGAGTCGCTGGCGGTCGGCCACGCCTGTGCCGAGGCCGGCGCGGACCTCGTCGAGCTCGGCGTGCCGTTCTCCGACCCGCTCGCCGACGGGCCGGTCGTCCACGCCGCGGGCACCGCGGCGCTCGCCGCGGGCGCGACCACGCAGGACGTCCTCGAGGTCGGCCGCGCGCTCTCCGAGCGCCTGCCCGTGGTGCTCATGTGCTACGCCAACCTGGTGCTCGCGCGCGGCCCGGAGCGCTTTGCCGACGACCTCGCCTCTCGCGGCATCGCGGGGCTGATCGTGCCCGACCTGCCGCTCGAGGAGGGCGACGGGATCCTCGCCGCCTGCGACGCCGCCGGCGTTGCGCTCGTGCCGCTCGTCGCGCCGACGACCGGCGAGGAGCGCATGGCTGCGATCGGGGCGCGCGCGCGTGGCTTCGTCTACGCGGTCTCGGTCACCGGCACGACGGGGGAGCGCAGCAGCCTCGCCGACGGCGTCGAGGACGTGCTCCGGCGCGCGAAGGCGCACACCGAGGTCCCGGTCGCGCTCGGCTTCGGCATCGGCACGCCGGAGCAGGCCGCGGCGGCCGCCGCGGCCGGCGCGGACGGCGTGATCATCGGCAGCCGCCTCGTGCGCGCCGCGGGCGAGGGCCCCGACCCGGCGGCCGCCGTCGGCGCGCTCGTCTCATCGTTCGCGCGGGCGCTCGGATAAGATCCCGGCCCGTCCCATGGGCTTCGTCCTCGCCACCACCGCCGGCCTGGTCATCTGGATCGTGCTCTACGCGCTCGGCGCGAAGGGCTGGGACGGCTTCATGATCACGATCCTGATCGCAGTCGTCGCGGCGATGGTGCGCACGGTCGCGCAGTACCTCCCCGGCAGGCGCGAGCTGTAGTCTCGCTGCCCGGGGGAGGCGGCATGCGCGTACGGTCACTGGCAACCCTGCTCGGCGCGGCGGTCGCGTGCGCGCTTTCGGTCTCCGGCTGCGGCGGCAAGAGCGCCGCGCAGAGCTCGACCTCGACGGGCGGGACCAACCTCACCGTCTACTCGGGCCTCCCGCTGCAGGGCGCAGACGCCGGCCAGTCCGAGTCGATCCTGGACGGCGAGAAGCTGGCGCTCGAGCAGGTGGGCGGCCGCGTCGGCAGGTTCACGGTCAAGCTCGTCTCCAAGGACGACTCGACCGCGCAGGCCGGCCAGTGGACGCCCGCGCAGACCTCGACGGTCGCGCGCGCCGCGGTGCAGGACAAGTCGACGATCGCCTACATCGGTGACTTCGACTCGTTCGCCTCGGCGATCTCGATCCCGATCACGAACGAAGCCGGGATCGTCCAGATCTCGCCGTCGAACACCTACGTCGGGTTGACGCGCACGCCCGGCGCGGACAAGGGCGAGCCGGACAAGTACTACCCCTCGGGCCAGCGCAACTACGGCCGCGTCATCCCCGCCGACGACGTGCAGGCGCAGGCGCAGGCGGGCTACCAGCGCGCGCAGGGCTGCTCCTTGGTCTACGTCGTCGACGACCGCAGCCTCTACGGCCGCAGCCTCGCCCAGCTCGTCCTGGCGGCCGACCGCCGCGCGGGCCTGCGCGTGCTCGCCGACGAGATCGGGCCGGGCGCGCCCAGCTACGCCGACGTCGCGCAGCGGATGAAGGCCGCCGGGGCGGACTGCCTGTTCTTCGGCGCCACGGACGCGCCCACCGGCGTGCAGCTCTGGAAGGACGTCCACGACGCCTCGCCGCGCGCGCGCCTGTTCGCGCCGCACTACCTGGCGATCGACGCCTTCGTCTCCGCGCTCTCGCACGGCGAGGAGAACGTGACCTACCTGACGACGCCGACGCTGCCGCGGCGGCTGTACCCGCCCGCCGGCAAGCGCTTCCTTGCGCAGTACCGCCAGGCGTTCGGCTCGGCGGCGATGCCGTACGCCGCCTACGGCTACACGGCGATGCGGGTGGTGCTCGAGGCGATCCGCCGCGCGGGCAACCGCGGCAACGATCGCCAGGCGGTGATCGACGAGCTCTTCAAGACGAAGGACCTGCGCTCACCGCTCGGCACCTTCTCGATCGATCGCAACGGCGACACGTCGCTGACCGACTACGCGCTCGACCGCGTGCAGCACGGCCAGGTCGTGTTCACGCGCGCCGTCCACGCGCGGCCGGCTCGCTGAGCTAGCTCGAGCGGATCCGCTCGGCGTCGCCGGGGGCAAAGCCGATCTCCTCGCCGGCGAACTCCGCGGTGCCGCGGCGCTTGGCCTCGGCGCCGACCGCGTCGGCGACCGCCGGCGCGACCTCGCGGTTGAAGACCGACGGGATGATGTAGTCCTCGCGCAGGTCGGGCTCGTCGACGATCGCGGCGATCGCGCGCGCGGCGGCGAGCTTCATCTCCTCGGTGATCGCGGTGCTGCGCGTGTCGAGCGCGCCGCGGAAGATGCCGGGGAAGGCGAGCACGTTGTTGATCTGGTTGGGGTAGTCCGAGCGCCCGGTCGCCACGATCCGCGCGTAGCGCGAGGCGTCCTCGGGCGAGACCTCGGGGTTCGGGTTGGCCATCGCGAAGACCATCGCGTCGCCCGCCATCGCCTCGAGCGCCTCGGCCGGGAAGATCCGCGCGCCGCTGAGCCCGATGAAGAGGTCGCGGCCCTCGAGCGCGTCCTGCGGGCGGCCGCTGAGACCCTCCGGGTTGGTGTGCTCGGCGTACCAGCGCTTGACGGGGTTCATCGACTCGTCGCGGTAGTCCTCGCGCACGGTCGAGACGAGCCCGCGCGAGTCCGCGCCGACGATGTCGCGCACGCCGGCCTCCATCAGGATCCGGCTGACCGCGACGCCGGCCGCGCCGAGGCCGGTGACGAGCACGCGCAGCGAGCCCAGCTCGCGGCCCGTCAGCTTGCACGCGTTGAGCAGCGCGGCGAGCACGACGACGGCCGTGCCGTGCTGGTCGTCGTGGAAGACCGGGATGTCGAGGCGCTCCTTCAGCCTGTCCTCGATTTCGAAGCAGCGCGGCGCGGAGATGTCCTCGAGGTTGATGCCGCCGAACGCCGGCGCGATCCGCGCGACGGTGTCGACGATCTCGCCGGTGTCCTTCGTGTCCAGGCAGATCGGGAACGCGTCGACCCCGGCGAACTCCTTGAAGAGCATCGCCTTGCCCTCCATCACCGGCATCGCGGCCTCGGGGCCGATGTCGCCCAGGCCGAGCACGGCGGTGCCGTCGGTGACGACCGCCACCGTGTTGCGCTTGATCGTGTACTGGAAGGCCTTGTCGCGATCCTCGGCGATCGCCTCGCAGACGCGAGCGACGCCGGGCGTGTAGGCCATCGAGAGGTCGTCGCGCGTCTTCAGCGGGTGCTTGTTGTGCTGCTCGATCTTGCCGCCGACGTGCATCAGGAAGGTGCGGTCGGTCGTCTCGACGACGCGCGCGCCCTCGACCGCGTCGATCGCCTGCGTGATCGCCTGCCAGTCGCGCGGGTCGGCGACGGAGACGGTGATGTCGCGCAGCAGCTTGCGGTCGCCCACCTCGACGAGGTCCACCGCCCCGACGAGGCCGCCGGCCCGGCCGATCGCGCCCGCGACCTCGCCCAGCATCCCGGGCTGGTGGGCGATCTCGACGCGGATCGTCAGCGAGTACTGGGCGGAGGGGGTGGTGCTCACGGCCGCGGCAGCGTATCGCCATGGGGCCGGGCGCCCGGTGGACGCTAGGGTGCCGCACGGTGGCCGACGGCGCCCACGAAGAGCTCTACCTGATCGACGGCAACTCGCTCGCCTACCGGGCGTTCTTCGCCCTGCCGGAGTCGATCGCCACCTCCACGGGCTTCCCGACGAACGCGATCTTCGGCTTCGCCTCGATGCTCGTGAAGCTGCTCACCGAGCACGGCCAGAAGCCGACGATCGTGGTCTGGGACGCGGGGATGTCGGGGCGCAAGGAGGTCTACTCGGAGTACAAGGCGCAGCGCTCCTCGCGGCCGGACCTGCTGCGCGAGCAGTGGCCGCACCTCGAGCCGCTGGTCGACGCCTTCGGGTACCGCAACGTCAAGGTCGAGGGCTTCGAGGCCGACGACGTGATCGCCTCGATCGCCGAGCGCGCGCGGGCGGAGGGCGTGCCGGTGACCGTGGTGACGGGGGACCGCGACACGTTCCAGATCATCGACCCCGACTCGCGCGTGCGGGTGATGGCGACGGGGCGCGGCATCACCGACACGAAGGTCTACGACCACCAGGCGGTGCTCGATCGCTACGGCATCCCGCCCGAGCTGATCCCCGACTTCTACGGCCTGAAGGGCGACACCTCGGACAACATCCCGGGCGTTCCCGGCATCGGCGACAAGACCGCGGCCGAGCTGCTGCAGCGCTTCGGCTCGCTCGAGAAGGTGCTCGAGTCGGTCGAGGAGATCAGCGGCGCCAAGCGCAAGCAGAACCTGACCGAGCACGCGCAGGACGCGCGCATCTCCAAGCAGCTCGCGACGGTGCGCCGCGACATCGAGGTCGACGTCGATCCGGTGGCCGAGTCCGCGCGCCCGCCGGACCGCTCGCGCCTGCGCGAGGTCTTCCGCGAGTTCGAGCTGCGCGCGCCGCTGCAGCGCCTCGAGGAGGCGCTCGAGGATCCCGATGCCGCGGCGCCCGCGCTGACGCCCGACGTGCGGATCGCCGCGCGCGCGCGCGAGGGCACGCTCGCCGACCTGCGCACGTTCGGGCCTGCGGGGTCGGAGGTCGCGATCGCGGCGATCGCGCCCGAGGCGGGGGAGGGACAGCTGCTCGCGCCCGAGACCGAGTGGCGCTTCGGCGCCGCCGTCGGCGAGGAGGTCCTCTTCGGCTCCTGCGGCTCGGGCGAGGAGCTCGTCGCCGCGCTCGGCGACCGGCCCGTGGCCGCCTACGACGCGAAGGCGCTCGGCGCGGTGCCCCCCGGCCTCGCGCACGACACGCTGATCGGCGCCTACCTGCTCGAGCCCGCGCGCCGCGGCTTCCCGTTCGCGGAGATCTGCGAGGAGCGCGGCTTCGCGTGCGACGTCGAGGACGCCGCGGGTGCGGCGGCGGTGCTCGTCCAGGCGCTGACCGCCTGGCAGCGCGAGCAGATCGCCAAGCGCGGCCTGCAGTACGTGATGGAGGAGATCGAGCTGCCGCTCGTGGCGGTGCTGCGCGAGATGGAGCTCGCCGGCGTGCGCCTGGACCGCGAGCGCCTCGCGGCGATCCGCACGCGCGTCAGCGAGGAGGTCGGCGGCCTCGAGCGGCGGATCTGGGAGCTCGCCGGCGAGGAGTTCACGATCGGCTCGCCGCAGCAGCTCGGCGCGATCCTGTTCGAGAAGCTCGGCCTCTCGCGCAAGCGGCGCGGCAAGACCGGCTTCTCGACCGACGCGCGGGTGCTCCAGGCGATCCGCGAGGAGCACGAGATCGTCCCGCTGATCGAGCGCTGGCGCGAGCTCAACCAGCTGATGAAGACCTACCTCGAGGTGCTGCCGCAGATGGCGGACGCCGAGAGCCGGATCCACACGACGTTCATCCAGGCCGCGGCCACGACCGGCCGGCTCGCCTCGACGAACCCGAACATGCAGAACGTCCCGGTGCGCACCGAGCTCGGCCGCGAGATCCGCGGCTGCTTCGAGGCTGCGCCCGGCAACGTGCTGCTCGCCGCCGACTACTCGCAGGTCGAGCTGCGCGTGCTCGCGCACATCGCCGACGAGCCGGTGCTGAAAGAGATCTTCCTGCGCGGCGAGGACGTGCACACCGCAACCGCCTCGCAGGTCTTCGGCCGCGCGCCCGAGGACCTCACGCCGATGGATCGCTCGAAGTCGAAGATGATCAACTACGGGATCGTCTACGGGCTCAGCGACTACGGGCTCGCCGACCGGCTCAACATCCCGCGCGAGGAGGCGAAGGCCTTCATCGACGCCTACCTGGAGCGCTTCCCGCGCGTCGCCGAGCTGATCCAGGCGACGATCGCCGGCGCGACCGAGCTCGGCTACGTCACGACGCTGTTCGGCCGCCGCCGCCAGATCCCGGAGCTGAAGGCGCGCAACTGGCAAGTTCGCTCGCTCGGCGAGCGCCTCGCGGTGAACACCGTCATCCAGGGCACCGCGGCCGACGTGATGAAGCTCGCGATGACCGCCGTCCACCGCGAGCTCGCGCGGCTCGCCCTGCGCACGCGGATGATCCTCACGATCCACGACGAGCTGCTCTTCGAGGGGCCGCCGGAGGAGGTCGAGCAGGTGCGCGAGCTGGTCGAGCGAGAGATGGTCGCGCCGTGGGCACCGCGCGAGCCGCCGCTCGCCGTCGACGTCGGCACGGGCGCCAACTGGCTGGAGGCGAAGTAGTGGACCGCGGAAGCGCCGTCGTGCTGACAGCCGTCGCGGGCGGCCTGATCGCCTGCCAGGCGCCGATCAACTCGCGGCTGGGCAAGGTGCTCGGCACGTTCCCCGCGGCGTCGGTCTCGTTCGCCGTCGGCCTCGTGATCCTCGTGGCGATCGCCGCCGTGGCCGGGGACGCCGGCAACGTCACGCGCGTCGCGCACGTGCCGTGGTGGTACCTGCTCGGCGGCGCGCTCGGCGCGGCCTACGTGGCGACCGTGCTCGTGAGCGTGCGAACGCTCGGCGCGGGCGGCGTCACCGCCGCGACGATCGCGGCGCAGCTCGCGACCGCCGTCGTGATCGACAACTTCGGCTGGTTCGGCGTGGCGCGCCAGCCGGTCACCGCGGTGCGCGTGGTGGGCGTGCTGCTGCTGGCGGCGGGCGTCTTCCTGGTCGTTCGCAACTAGCCCGCGGCGAGTTGCGAGCCGTACGGCCTGATGGTCGTCATGCGACCAAAACCCGGTACGGCTCCCGCCCGGCGGCCGCTCTGAGCTCCGCCTGGCGCGCCGCCGCTCGGCAAGCTACGATTCACACAAGCTCTACGGATCGGGAGGTTCGATCATGAGCGCACTGCACATCCCTCGTCCGTTGACTCGCGCGGCCGGCGTGGCGGCCACCGTGCGCGAGCTGTTCTGGGTGATCGCCGCGGGCCTGATCGTCTGCTACGCGTTCTTCGTCGCGCTCGGCGCGTTCTCGATCACCGACGTGGCCGGCGTGTCGATCGCCGTCGGCATCCTGCTCGCCCTGTGGGTCGTGCACGCCTGGGCGCAGGCCCACCGCCACGGCGACGACCGCGATCCGCGCCTAGTCCACGCCCGCGAGCGCCGCGGGTTCTGAGCAGGCCCCGAGCCCGGTCGCCGGCGCGCCGGCGCCGGGGCCGGGGCCGGCGTACTCCGGCGGCGCGATGCCGAGGTAGTGGCCGAAGGACCAGTCGACGAACGCCTGCGAGCTCAGCGCGCGCAGCGCGAGCGTCATCGCGCGCGGGTGCGGGTTGACGCGCCCGACGAGGCGCTGCACGCGCAGCAGC
>DASTWP010000003.1:0-7517 GCA_035765835.1 Solirubrobacteraceae bacterium | reverse complement strand
TAGGAGCGGGCCGCGAGGCGCTGGAGCGCGGGGAACTGCTCGGCGGGCGCGTCGGGCGGCACGTAGCTGCTCAGGTCGGACCGCAGGATCGCCTCGCGGCTCGCCATCACCTGCAGCGTCTCCGAGCCGCCCTGCTCGCGGCGCCGGCGGCGGATCTCCATGACCATCGTCTCGAGCTCGGCGTCGTCGAGCCCGCTCGAGACCTCGCGCGTGGCGCCGCCGCCCTCGTCGATGTAGACGCCGCACCAGTCGGCGAACTCGGGCACGGCGAGCTGCGCGACCTGGCGCAGCGTCTGCTCGTAGTCGAGGGAGGCGGCCAGCAGGTTGCCGGCGCGCAGCAGGAAGCGCAACGCGTCGGGCGCCGCGATCACGCGCTGGGCGTCGGCCGTCACTACGCGGCCACCGCCGCGCCGAGGCGCCCGCGCACGAGGTCCGCGGCGCGCTCGCCGACCATGATCGTCGGCGCGTTCGTGTTGCCGCCCGGGATCAGCGGCATGATCGAGGCGTCCGCGACGCGCAGGCGCTCCACCCCGCGCACGCGCAGCTGCGGGTCGACGACGGCGTCGCCGTCCGTCCCCATCCGGCACGTGCCCACCGGGTGATAGAGCAGGTCCACGCGCCGCCGCGCGTCCGCCGCGAGGTCCTCGTCGTCGCGCGCGCCCTCGCCCGGGAGGAGCTCGCGCCTGACGTGGCTCGCCAGCGGCGAGGCCGCGGCGATCTCGCGCGCGAGCCGCATCCCGGCCACGAGCGCGGCGACGTCCTCGGGCTCGGAGAGCGAGTTCGTGAGGATGCGCGGCTTCGCGGCCGGGTCGGCCGAGCGCAGGCGGACCGTGCCACGGCTCTTCGGGGTCACGAGCACCGGGCCGAGCGTCATCGCGTGGCCGTCGAACTCGGCGAAGCCGTTGTCGACGAAGTAGGCGGGCGCGAGGTGGAACTGCAGGTCGGGCGCAGGCAGGCCCGGGCGGCTGCGCACGAACGCGAAGGCCTCCGCGACCGTGGAGGTCAGCGGGCCGGTGCGGCGCAGCAGCCACTCCAGCAGGAACCGCGGCTTCTCAGCCTGGTAGAGCGTGCCGCCGTCGACCTCCCACACGCCGGTGACGTACGGGTGGTCCTGGAGGTTCGCGCCCACGCCGGGCAGGTCGTGCGCGACCTCCACGCCCGCCTCGCGAAGGTGGTCCGCGGGCCCGATGCCCGAGAGCATCAGCAGCTGCGGCGAGCCGATCGCCCCGGCGGAGAGGATCACCTCGCGCTCGGCGCGGGCGACGTGCTCGCGCCCGCGCCGGTCGCGGTAGCGCACGCCGGTCGCCGCGCCGCCCTCGAGCTCGACGCGCAGCACGCTCGCCCCCGTCAGCACCTCGAGGTTCGGCCGGGACATCGCCGGGCGCAGATACCCGTCCGCGGCGCTCCAGCGGCGCCCGTTTCGCTGCGTGACCTGCACGAGCGAGGCGCCGTCCTGCTCCGGGCCGTTGTAGTCGGCGATCCGCGGGATGCCGGCCGCCTCGCATGCCTCGAGCATGCGCGCCGTCAGCGGGCGCGGCGAGCGCTCGTCCATCACGTGCAGCGGGCCACCGACCGCATGGTGCTCGGAGGCGCCGCGCTCGTTGTCCTCGGCGCGCAGGAAGTACGGCCGCACGTCCTCCCAGCCCCAGCCCTCGGCGCCCTGCTGCTTCCAGAGGTCGTAGTCGAGCGGGCGGCCGCGCACGTAGAGCATCGCGTTCATCGCGCTCGAGCCGCCGAGGCCCTTGCCGCGCGGGACGTAGAGGGAGCGGCCGTCACAGGCCGGCTCGGGCTCCGTCGCGTAGTCCCAGTCGAGCTTCGTGCGGAACTGCTTGGCGAACGCCGCCGGGATCGCGATGTTCGGGTGGCGCCCCTTGCCGCCCGCCTCGATCACCAGGACGCGCACGCCGGGGTCCTCGCTGAGGCGGTTCGCGAGCACGCAGCCGGCTGAGCCCGCGCCCACGATCACGTAGTCGGCCGATGGCATGCGCTGCATCCTCTCGCATCGGGTAGGGACCGGCGGTAACCAAACCATTGGAGGAGCCTCATGCACAAGCGGTTCCGCCGCCTACGCAGCGGCAACGGCCCCTGGATCCTGGCGAGCGCCATCGCGCTCGGGCTGCTGGTGACGCCGTTCGCGGTCGCCGCCGGCGAGCACAAGCCCGTCGAGATGGGCGTCCGCAACCCGCACGCCGGTGCGGTCGGTCGCGAGACGGAGATCATCGCCAAGTCGGCGATCAACACCTACGGCACGCGCCAGTCGAACCTCGGCGCCGGCGGCGGGGCGATCTACGGCTGCCGCACCGCGCTCGGGCAGGACCCGGCGAACCCGAAGCAGAGCACGCCCTGCATCCGCGCCAACAACCTCAAGAACGGGGAGGCGTTCCAGTTCGCCGGCATCGGGTCGAGCGTCATCGGCGTGATCCAGTCGGGCCCGGTGTTCTCGGCGCCGAACCCCAACGCGAAGCCGTTCATCACGAACGCGACCGGCGTCGCGACCGGCCTGAACGCCGACGAGGTCGACGGCATGCACGCCGCGGACATCGTCAAGGCGGCGCAGGCGACGAACCCCGCCGGCTCCGCGCCGTCGTTCGCGTTCGCCCGCGTCGGGGCCAACGGCGCGACGGACCAGAGCCGCAGCCAGGGCGTCACCGACTCGAACATCAGCCACACGACGGCCGGGACGTACTGCTTCACCGGCCTCACCTCGCGGCCGAAGAACGCGACGGTGACGCTCGACGGGACGCCCGGCGAGACATCCGTGGACACGACCACGAACGCGCCCGGCGCGCCCTGCAACAACCAGAGCAACGTGCAGCTGATCGTCCGCACGTACAACAGCGGCGGGACGCCGACCGACCTGCCGTTCTACGTGTCGATCACCGGCACGACGGGCGGCTAGCGGATCCGCATGTGCACGCGCACGACGCCGCCCTGCGGCGTCGTGCGCACCTGCACCAGGTCGCAGACCTGGTTGGCGAGCCACAGCCCGTAGCCGCCGGTGCTCGAGCCGTCCGGCCTGTGCCGGCCGGCGAGCGGATCCCGGATCCCACCGCGGTCGCGCACCTCGCACACGACGCTGCCGCGCTCGCGCCAGAGGCGCAGCGTGCCGCGCCCGCCGCCGTGGCGGACGCTGTTCGTCGCGAGCTCGTTGACCGCGAGCACGAGGTCCTCGTCGCGCGGCGCGCGCAGCCCCGCCTCGGCGCCGTGCGCCAGCACGGTGCGCCGCACCGCGGGTAGGTTCGAGAGGTCGAACGAGAGCGTTTGCACGGGCGCTTCAGGGTCCGGCAGCGTCCCGGCGAACGGCGCCGCGTGCTCGTGCGCGGGCGCGCACGCCGGGCTCTCGCGCTCGACGCCGTCCTCGACGAGCACGGGATGGGAGCGGTGCACCTGCTCGATCACGTCCGGACCGAAGACGGTCGTGTCATAGGGGCACAGCAGCCGGAAGGCGGCGGCGCCGGCGAAGGCGACGTTCAGCAGTGCCTCGTGACGGTGGCACTCGACCAGCTCGGCCGGGCTGCGCCCGGGCCAGACCGGCTCCCCGATGCCGCGGGCGGGCCTGCCGCCCGTCCCGTCGACGAACTCGCGCCAGGCCGGGATGATGCGCGCCGGGTTCGCGCCGAGCTCGGTCATGTCCGCGAACGCGACCGCGCCCGCGTCGGCACCCAGCGCTTCGCGCAGCAGCGCGAGCTTGCGCGGCGTCAGGGCCACCAGCGCCGGCTCGCCGCGCTCGAGGCCCTCGCGCAGAAACCCCAGCGCGCCGGTGACGAACTCGTCCTCGCCCGCATGCAGCAGCGCCCCGTGATCGAAGCCCCCCGGCATTCCGCAGGCAGGCTACCCCGAGGGCGGCGGGTAGTAGGCCGTCGGTGTCAGTGGACGCGATCGTCGTCGGCTCGGGCCCCAACGGGCTGGTGGCGGCGAACCTCCTGGCGCAGGCCGGATGGGAGGTCGTGGTGCTGGAGGAGGCGGCGACGCCGGGCGGCGGCGTGCGCTCGGCCGAGCTGACCGAGCCGGGGTTCGTCAGCGACGTCTGCAGCTCGTTCTATCCGCTCGCGCGAGCCTCGCCGCACATCGCCGCGCTCGAGCTGGAGCGCTTCGGGCTGCGCTGGCGCCAGGCGCCGCTGGCGCTCGCGCACCCGGGGCGGGACGGCTCCTGCGCCGCGATCGGCGGCGAGCCGGAGCAGACGGCGGCCTCGCTGGAGCAGTTCGCAAGCGGCGACGGCGACGCGTGGCTGCGGCTGTGCGACGGCTGGGGACGGCTCGGCCCGGCGCTGCTGCGGATGCTGTTCGACCCGTTCCCGCCGCTTCGCGGCGCCGCGCAGGCGCTGCGCGCGACCGGCCCGGTCGCCGCGCTCGGGCTGGCGCGCGCGGGCGCGATGGGCGTGCGCGCGCTCGGCGAGGAGCTGTTCGCCGGGGCGGGCGCCCGCCGGCTGCTGGCCGGCAACGCGCTGCACGCCGACCTCTCGCCAGAGGCTCCGCCGGGCGCGGTCTACGGGCTGCTGCTGTGCATGCTCGCCCAGCACGCCGGCTTCCCGGTCGTCGAGGGCGGCGCGCAGGGCCTCACCACCGCGCTCGTGCGCCGTCTCGAGGCCCGCGGCGGGCGCGTGGAATGCGGCCGCCGCGCCGTCGCGATCGAGGTCGGCAGCGGCCGCGCCCGGGCCGTGGTGACGGCCGGCGGCGAGCGCTTCGAGGCCCGCCGGGCGGTCCTCGCCGACGTCGGGGCGCCGCAGCTCTACCGCGAGCTGCTCGACCCCGCGCGGCTCACGCCGCGGATGCGCGCGCGGGTGGAGCGCTTCCGCTACGACGCCTCGACGTTCAAGGTCGACTGGTCGCTCGACGGCCCGATCCCCTGGAGCGCGCCGCCGGCGCGCCGCGCAGGCACCGTCCACGTCGCCGAGGGCGTCGATGCCCTGGCGCGCTACGCGGCGGACCTCGCGCAGGAGCGCGTGCCCTCGGAGCCGTTCCTGATCGTCGGCCAGTACGCGGCCTACGACGCCACGCGCGCCCCGGCCGGCAAGGAGACCGCGTGGGCGTACACGCACGTCCCGCAGGGGCTGCGCTGGGAAGCCGCGGAGGTCGCGCGCGTCCTCGATCTCGTCGAGCGGCAGGTCGAGGCGCTCGCGCCCGGCTTCCGCGCGGTGGTGCGCGCCCGCCACGTGCTCGCCCCGCCGGACCTCGAGCGCGAGAACCGCAACCTCGCCGGCGGCGCGATCAACGGCGGCACGACGCAGCTGCACCAGCAGCTGGTCTTCCGCCCGGTCGCGGGCTCGCTCGCGCGGGCGGAGACGCCGGTCGCCGGTCTCTACCTGGCCTCCGCCTCCGCGCATCCCGGCGGCGGCGTCCACGGGGCCTGCGGCGCGAACGCCGCCCGTGCGGCGCTCGCGCGGGTGTCGCTCGCGGGCCGCCTCAGCCGCCGGCTGCAGCGGTGAGCTGCGTGAGCGGCGTGTCGGGGTCGCGCAGCGCGTCGTCGCCGACCGGGACGCCGCTGCGCACGAGCGCCTGCACGTCTTCGGTGACGTCCCAGACGTTCACGTTCATCCCCGCCAGCACGCGGTCGCCGCGCATCCAGAAGGCCATGAACTCGAAGCTCGCCGGGTCGCCGCGGAAGACGACGCGGTCCCAGTCGGTGGCGTTGCCGGCGTACTCCATGCCGACGTCGTACTGGTCGCTGAAGAAGTACGGGACCTTGTCGTAGGGCTCCGTGCGGCCGAGCATGCTGCGCGCGGCGGCCGGGCCCTGCTCGAGCGCGTTGTGCCAGTGCTCGACGCGCTGCGAGCCGAAGAGCGGGTGCTCGATCCGCGCCACGTCGCCGGCGGCGAAGACGTTCTCCACGCTCGTGCGCAGGTGCGCGTCCACGAGGATGCCGTCCTGCACGCGCAGGCCCGCGGCCTCGGCGAGCTCGGTGCGCGGCCCGACGCCGACGCCCATCACGACGAGGTCGGCCTCGAGCACGCGGCCGCCGCTCGCGCGCACGGCGCTGACGCGGCCCTCGCCCTCGATCGCCTCGACGCCGCTCCCGAGCAGGAGCTCGACGCCGTGCTGGGCGTGGATGTCGCGGTAGACGGCGCCCGCCTCCTTGCCGAGGACGCGCTCGAGCGGCACCTCCTCGGGCGCGAGCATCGCCACCTCGAGGCCCTTCTGCCGCGCCGAGGCGGCGACCTCGCAGCCGATCCAGCCGGCGCCGATCACGACGAGGCGCGACGCCGCCCCCTCGAAGGCCTCGCGCAGGCGGTCGGAGTCCTCGACCGTGCGCAGCAGGTGCACGCCGTCGAGGTCGGCGCCCGGGATCGGGATCCGCTTCGGGTAGGCGCCCGTGGCGAGCAGCAGGGCGTCGTAGCGCAGCCGCTCGCCGCCGGCCTCGAGCTCGGACGCGCCGGTGTCGATCGCGCTCACGGCCGTGCCGGTGCGCAGCTCGACGTTCTGCTCGCCGTAGAACTCGTCGGGCTCGGCCCAGATCGCGTCGCGCCCGGCCTCCCCGCGCAGGTAGTCCTTCGACAGCGGCGGGCGCTCGTACGGGTTCACGTCCTCCTCGGCGAAGAGCACGATGCGCCCGTCGAATCCCTCCTCCCGCAGCGTCCTTGCGGCTTTGGCGCCGGCCAGCCCTCCGCCGACGATCGCGAACGTCCCGCTGGTGCTCATCGCGTGCTCCTGGTCGTGAGGTCTAGGAACTCCTGTCGCGTGCGCGGATCATCGCGCACCAGCCCGTGCAGCGCCGACGTGACCGTCCGGGCGCCGGGCTTCTGCACGCCGCGCAGCGACATGCAGGTGTGCTCGGCCTCGAGCACGACGCCGACGCCGCGCGGGCTCAGCCGCTCGTCGAGCCAGTCCGCGACCTGCTTGGTCAGGCGCTCCTGCACCTGGAGGTCGCGCGCGAAGAGCTCGACGACGCGGGCCAGCTTCGAGAGCCCGATGATCCGCTCGCCCGGCAGGTAGCCCACGTGCGCGACGCCGTGGAACGGCAGCAGGTGGTGCATGCACAGCGAGTGGAACGGGATCGACGTGGCGACGACGAGCTCGTCGTAGCCCTCGTCGTTGGGAAACGTGGTCGGCGTGAACGGGGCCGGCGTCAGCAGCTCGGCGTAGGCATCGGCGATGCGCCGCGGGGTGTCGCGCAGCCCCTCGTCCGTGAGATCGGCGCCGAGCGCGTCCAGCAGCGCGGCGGCGGCGCGGCGGGCGGCGGCGCGGTCGACGGGCCGGCGGTGCGGGGCCGCGGCCTCCGCCTCGGTGACGAGGTGGACGCGTGCGTGGTCGTCTGCGGTGTGCATGGGCCCTTCGCGTCGGGCGCGCCGGCGTTCTTACGCCGGTAAGACCGCGCCGCCGACTGACGCAAAGGGCGGTGATGGCACAGGATGTCGGCACCTCGGCAGAAGGGCGGCACGGGTTCGAGTCCGTCATCGCCTGGCGCGTGCGGCGGCTTACGGCCGCCGGCTTCGAGCTCGGCCTCGCCGAGCGCGTCGCGCGTGACTGCGCCTTCGACCTGCACGCGCTGATCGGCCTGGTCGAGCGCGGCTGCCCGCCGG
>DASTWP010000002.1:0-3992 GCA_035765835.1 Solirubrobacteraceae bacterium | reverse complement strand
GCCCGTGCGCGCGTTGGGCAGCTCCGCGGCGCGCACGCCGACCCAGCCGCCACGGCGGGCGACGACGGCGAGCGCCCGGCGCGTGCCGAAGCCGGTGCGCAGGCCGATCCAGCCGAGCATCCGCCCGCCGGGGCCGGCGCGCAGCGCGGTCGGGCGCACGACCAGCGCGCGCAGCGCGCCGCCCGGCGCAGCCGCCGCAGCGGGCGGCGCCCCGAGCCGGGGCGCGGGCAGGCGCCAGGGCGCCGCGCGCCGTGGCGGGGACGACGACGCACCGCAACCGGCGAGCAGGACCGCGACCGCGAGCCCCGCCGCCGCGCGCCTCACGCCGCGGCGCCGCCGCCGTTGGGTGAGGCCTCGGCGGGCAGCAGCGGCTTCAGCCGCCGCCGCGCCGCGCTCATCCCCAGCCGCCGCAGGAGCTCGTCGGCGAGGCGCACGTAGTCCTCGCCGAGGTCCGGGCGGTGGTCGAGGATCGAGACGGCCCGCTCGGCGGACTCCGCGTAGGCGATCGACTGGCGCACCGGCGTCTCGAGCAGCTTGTCGCCGACGTGCTCGCGCAGCGAGGCGAACGCCTCGCGCGAGTGCACGGTGCGCATGTCGGCGATGCTGAAGACCACGCCGAGCCAGTTGAGGTCCGGGTTCAGCCCGTCGCGCGCCAGCTCGATCACCTCGAGCGCCTGCTCGACGCCCTGGAGCGCGAAGTACTGCGCCTCGGCGCTCAGCAGCGCGTGGTCCGCCGCCACGAGCGCGTTGACCGTCAGCAGCCCGAGGTTCGGCGGGCAGTCGATCATGATCACGTCGTAGTCGCCGTCGACGTCCTTCAGCGCGCGACGCAGCGTCAGCTCGCGCCCCATCTTCCCGGCGAGCGACAGCTCCGCCTCGGCGAGGCGCAGGTTCGCCGGGATGATCCCGTCGCGGACGGCCGTGCGCGCCTTCGCCCTGCCGGTCAGCACCTCGCCGATCGTGGGCTCGGCGTCCGGCGGGACGTCGAAGTAGTCGGAGAGGTTGCCCTGGGGGTCGAGGTCGATCGCCAGGACGCTCAGCTCGGCGCGGCGGAAGACGTCCGCCAGCGTGCGCACCGCGGTCGTCTTGCCGGTTCCGCCCTTCTGGGAGAGGACCGCGATCTTCTGGGCCATCGACCGAACCCTAGCCCGCCGCCGGCGGAGACGGCCGGCAGGTGGCGCGCGGCGTCAGCCGGCGGTCTCGAAGCGCTTCGTGGCGGCCTCGGCGCCCTCCGCCGCGGCTGCGATGAAGTGCAGGTGGTAGCGCCCGACGACGATCTCGTCGCCGTCCTGGAGCGTGCGCCACTCCACCCGCTCGCCGTTGACGAAGACGCCGTTGAGGCTGCGGTCGTCGAGCACCCGCACGCCGTCCGCCTGGCGCACGATCAGCGCGTGACGTCGCGAGACGGTGGGGTCGTCGAAGCGGACGTCGGCCGCGAGGCTGCGCCCGACGCGGGTCCACTCGCGCTCGAGCGGCACGAGCTTCGTCTGCCCGCCGTCCTCATAGGCGAGGTACTCGCCCGGCTCCTCCACCTCCTCGCGCGCGGCGGCGAGGAAGGCGTCGCGCTCCTCGGGGGTGGGGACAGAGGTGGGACGGCGCATGAAGCGACCTCCTGCGAAGAGTGATGCCCTGGCGAAGCGGGAGCCCCCGCAACCCGGGCAGCCGGGAAGCTCGTCCTCGGCCGCCAGCGTGACGACGTAGCCGCACTCCTCGCAGCGGAAGGACCCAGTCCCCGCGAGGGTTCCAGACGTCAGTGACTCCATGTTCGCTCCCTTCAGAGCGCGCCCGTGCGCTTGGCCGACCCTTGTGCGGATCATAACGACCATGTCAATCCGCCCAAAGGCCGAAAAATGGCTTGTCCATCGCGCCTTTCGTCGATGCGGAGCGCAAGGCGCGGCGGGCGGCTACCCCGCGCGACGGGCGGGTGAAACGGCAGGACCGGTGGGCGCGTTCGGCGAATGACACCCCATGCTCCGGCTCCACCTCGGCAGCGCCAGATCGGATTTCGAGCGCGTCCTGCTGCGCAGAGGGGTGGTCGAGCTCTCGGCCGGCCGCTCCTGCTGCAGCGACTGCGGGCGCACGCCGCTGACGGGCGAGGTCGTGCACCTCTATCCGCGCGGGAAGATCGTCTGCGCGCTGTGCCGGCCGCGCGAGCGCAGCGAGCCGGTCCGCACGCAGCCGGTGCGGCACGCCGAGCACGGCCAGACGGTGCGCCTGCGCCCCGCGCGCGCCGCGTGAGAGGCCGGCGGCGGGCCCGCGGGTAGCATCCCGCCCGCCGCATGGACCCGCTCACCGTCTCCGTCACGATCGGCCGTCCCCGCGAGGAGGTCTTCGAGTACCTCGCGGACATCGCCAACCACGCCGAGTTCTGCGACCACTACCTGACCGGCTGGCGCCTGACGCGGGAGGACACCTACGGCCTCGGCGCCGGGGCGCGCTTCCGCGTGAAGGTGCCGCCCCCGCTCGGGCGCTTCGCGTGGGGCGACGCGACGTTCGTCGAGGTCGACGCGCCATGGCGGATCGTCGAGGCCGGCCGGACCGGGAAGTTCAACCGCGTGCGCACACTCGGCGTGTACACGCTCGAGCCGCAGGGCGCCGGCGCCACGCGCGTGCAGTTCACGCTGCAGACGCAGCCCAAGACGCTCGCCGACCGCATCCTCGAGGCGCTCGGCCAGCGCATGTGGCTGCGCCTGCAGAACGGCAAGGCGATGCGGCGGCTGCGCGACATCCTCGAGGGCGAGGAGCGCGCCCGCGGCAAGCGCGCCACGATCGCCGGCGGGCCGCGCAAGCCCGCGACGGACACCCCGCTGCGCGCGTAGATCCACCGTCCGCGCCCCGTCATTAGACTGCCCGCCGCCATGCGCCGCCTCGCCATCCTGCCGCTGCTCGTGCTGCTCGCCGCCCCTCTGACCGGGTGCGGGCACAAGCTGAAGTACACGACGAGCGGCGACACCGAGGGCGTCGTGCTGGACGTCGGCCAGCTGCGCTACCAGGTGCAGATCTCGCGCCAGCTGAACCCCAGCGACATCGAGGACCGCGAGTACCTCGTCGGCGTCAAGGCCGCGCGGTCGCTGCCGCCGGGCCAGCTCTGGTTCGCGGTCTTCATGCGCGTCAAGAACGAGCACCACGGGCCGCACATGGCCGCGAGCACGTTCGACATCACCGACACGCGCGGCAACGTCTACAAGCCCGTGCCGATCGGCGGCGGCAACCTCTTCGCCTACCACGCGAGCCTCGTGCGCGGCAACGGGCAGATCCCCGACATCTCGAGCGTCGCGGGCACCTCGCCGGTCGGCGGCTCGGAGCTGCTCTTCCGGCTGCCGGAGGCGGCGCTCGACAACCGCCCGCTGGTGCTGCACATCACGCAGCCGGGCGGCGTGCCCGCCGAGGCGATCGTCAACCTCGACGTATAGGCGCCGGCCGCGGCGGCCTCAGCCGGTCGCCTTCAGCGCCGCCTCGAGCACCGCCCGGGCGACCGGCGCCGCCGTGTCGCCGCCGGCCCCGGCGCCCACGAGCATGACGCCGACCGCGACGCGCGGGTGGCCGTGCCCCGCGGGCGCGTAGGCCGCGAACCACGCGTCGGTGTTCTTCGGGTCGTTCTGCGGCTGCTGCTGGTCCTTCGGGCAGGTCTGCGGGTTCTGCGGGTCCGGCTTGCACGGAGCGACGGTCGTGCGCAGCTCCGCGGTGCCGGTCTTGCCGGCGATCTCCACGCCCGGGATCGCGGCCGAGGTGCCGGTGCCGTAGGCGATCACCGCGAGCATCATCCGCTCGACCTCGCGCGCGACGCGCGCCGAGATCACGCGCCTGCCCGGATGCGCGCGGCGCCCCGAGCGCAGGTCGAACGTCAGCGGCGGGCGCCGGCCGCGCAGGCCGATCGTCGCCGCCACGCGCGCCATCTGCAGCGGCGTCGCCTGCACGCGCCCCTGCCCGATCGCCGAGGAGCCGACCGCGAGGTCGTCGCCGATCTGGTCCGGCGGCGGGATCGTGCTCGT
>DASTWP010000001.1:0-6028 GCA_035765835.1 Solirubrobacteraceae bacterium | reverse complement strand
AGCTGCCCAACGCGCGCACGGGCTGGCTGCGTGCGAGCGCGATGCGCCTGCAGGCGGTCTCCTGGTCGCTCGTCGCGGATCTGGGCGCGCGCACGCTGACCGTCCGCCGCGCCGGCCGCGTGGTCGCCCGCTACCGCGTCTCGATCGGCGCGCCCGCGACGCCGACGCCGACCGGCCGCTTCGGCGTCACCGACCGCCTGCTGCAGCCGCCCGGCAGTCCGTACGGCTACGGCATCCTCGCGTTGTCCGGCCACCAGCCGCACCTGCCGACCGGCTGGAGCGGCGGCGACCGCCTCGCCGTCCACGGGACGCCCGACGAGTCGACGATCGGCGACGCCGACACGAACGGCTGCCTGCACGCGAGCACGGCCGCGATGAAGGCGCTGCTGCGCGAGGTCCCGGTCGGCACGACGCTGACGGTGCGACGTTAGGCGGCCGGCGCGGCCCCGTCGGCGAGCGCCTCCCGCAGCGCGTGCAACGTTCGCTTCACCCCCTGAAGGGAAGTGGTCACGGGTGCTGCGGCGCGCCTTGTGGGGTGCCCGGACAGGCCAGCCCTTCTCCCTCACCAGCCCAGACTGCCGCACAGGCCGCCGCGGACGTGCGCGTGCGCGCTGAGCGCCACCGCTAGAGCTCGCGGACGTCGGCGCCCGCGGACTCGAACGGCGCGTGCAGCACGTCGGCCCAGCCGGCGGCCTCGCGGCGCAGCGCCGCGACGACGGCGGCGGTCGCGTCGAACTGCGTCCACACGAGCACCGTCGGCCCGGCGCCGGAGATCGTGGCGCCGAGGGCGCCGAGCGCGGGCGCGCGGCGGGCGAGCTCCATCGAGCGCGGGAAGAGGTGCTCGCGGTGCGGCTGGTGCAGGCGGTCGGCGAGGCCGCGCGCGACGAGGTCGAGGTCGCCGCGGGCGAGCCCGAGCGCCAGCAGCGCGCCGTGCGCGGTGTTGAACACCGCGTCGGCGAGCGGGACCTGCGCCGGCAGCGCCGCGCGCGCCTTCTTCGTGCGCACGGCCTCGTGCGGCACGACGAGCACCGCCTCGAGCCCCGCCGGCGGGTCCAGGCGCGTCGCCCGGCCGTCGGCGCAGATGACGAAGCCGCCGAGCAGCGAGGCGGCGGCGTTGTCGGGATGCCCCTCGAGCTCGGTGGCGAGCGCGAGCACGTCCGCGTCCAGCTCGAAGATGTGGTCGGCGGCGAGCAGCCCGGCGACGTAGGCCGCCGCGCTCGTGCCGAGGCCGCCCGAGAGCGGGATCCGAGACGCGATCCGGAACGTGAAGTGCGCGGGGTCGGCGAGCCGCGCAAAGCCCCGGACGGCGAGGTTGCGGCCGTCGCGCGCGATCGGCAGCTCGGTCTCGACGGCGAACGCGCCGGTCTCCTCCACCTCGAGCTGCATCGCGAGGCCGAGGGCCGCCGCGAACGTGTCGAACCCCGGCCCGAGGTTCGCGGAGGAGGCCGGCACGCGGACGACGCGCCGGCGCCTCATGGGCCGAGGACCGCCCTCTCGACGGCGGCGATCTCCGGCTCGCACGGCACGACCGCGCCGGACTGCTCGAGCGCGGTCTGCGGGTCCTTCAGGCCGTGGCCCGTGAGCACGCAGACCACGCGCGCCGCGCCCTGCGCGCCGTGCTCGATCAGGCCCGCGACCGACGCCGCGCTCGCGGGCTCGCAGAAGACGCCCTCGTGCGCGGCGAGGAAGCGGTAGGCGTCGAGGATCTGCGCGTCGCTGACGGCGGCGACGCCGCCGCGCGAGTCGCGCATCGCGGCCATCGCCTCCTCCCAGCGCGCCGGGTTGCCGATGCGGATCGCGCTCGCGACCGTCTCGGGGCGCTCGACCGGCGCGCCGTGCACGAGCGGCGCCGCACCCTCCGCCTGGAAGCCGAGCATCCGCGGTGAAGCGCCACCCTCCTGGAACCCCTTCCAGTAGGCGGTGATGTTGCCCGCGTTGCCGACGGGGATGCAGAGCGCGTCCAGCTCGCCGAGCTCGTCGAGGATCTCGAACGCGGCCGTCTTCTGGCCCTCGATCCGGAACGCGTTGACCGAGTTGACGAGCGCGATCGGATGGCGCTGGGCGAGCTCGCGCACGAGCGCGAGCGCCTGGTCGAAGTTGCCGCGCAGCGCGACCACCCGCGCGCCGTGCATCAGCGCCTGCGCGAGCTTGCCCGCGGCGATCTTGCCCTCCGGCACGATCACCGCGCCGGTCAGGCCCGCGCGCGCGGCGTAGGCCGCGGCGCTGGCGGCGGTGTTGCCGGTCGACGCGCACAGCACCGCCTGCGCGCCCTCGCGCACCGCCGCCGAGACCGCGCACGTCATGCCGCGGTCCTTGAACGAGCCGGTCGGGTTCGCGCCCTCGATCTTCAGCCACACGTCCGCCCGCGCGCGCTCTGACAACCGCGGCGCGTGCACGAGCGGCGTCGACCCCTCCTGGAGCGAGACGACGGGATCGCCCGGCTCGAACGGCAGCCGGTCGCGGTAGCGCTCGATCAGCCCGGGCACGGCGCCGGCCTCTAGAGGAATTCCTCGTCGATGACGCGGATCGCGCGCGGGCGCGAGCGCATGAAGTCCAGCGCGGAGATCAGCTCGACCGCGGCGTAGAACTTCGACTCGAGGATCGGATGCGTGACCATCACCAGCCGCGCGCTCTCCCCCATGCCCTTCTGCACGACCGACTTGACCGACGCGCCCTGCAGCCCGAGCAGCTGGGCGACCTGCGCGAGCACGCCGGGGCGGTCGGCGACCTCCATGTGCAGGTAGAAGGCGGACTCGACGTCGGCGACGATGTCGAGGCTCTCGGTCGTCTCCGGCGTCGAGGCCGGCGGGATCATCGCGCTGACGACGTCGCCGAGGATCGCGCTGGCGGTCTGCGGCCCGCCGGCGCCGGGGCCGGAGATCGTGATCTCGGTGATCGCCGGCGACTCGATCGTGACGGCGTTGTAGGGGCCGTGCACGCTGGCGAGCGGATGCCCGCCGTAGAGGAACGCGGGGTGCACGCGCACGCTCAGCCCGTGGTCGATCCGCTCGGCCGTGCCGATCAGCTTCAGGCCGAGGCCGAGCTCGCGCGCGTAGGCCATGTCGTCCGCGGTGATGTGCTCGATGCCCTCGTAGCGCACGTCGTCCAGGCGCACCGGCGTGTTGAAGGCGAGCCGCGCGAGGATCGCCATCTTCGCGGCCGCATCGGCGCCGCCGACGTCCTCGCTCGGGTCCGCCTCCGCGTAGCCGAGGCGCTGCGCCTCGGCCAGCGCGTCCTCGTAGGAGGCGCCGGTCTGTGCCATCTGGCTGAGGATGAAGTTCGTCGTGCCGTTGACGATCCCGTGCAGGCGGTCGACGTGCGCGGCGGCGAGCGACTCCTGCAGCACGCGGATCACGGGCACGACGCCCGCGACGGCGGCCTCGAAGCGCAGCTGCACGCCGTGCTCGCGCGCCGCCGCCCACAGCTCCTCGCCGAAGCGGCTCAGCAGCTGCTTGTTGGCGGTCACGACATGCTTGCCGGCCGCCATCGCGCGCAGGACGTGCTCGTGTGCCGGCTCGAGACCGCCCATGACCTCGACGACCAGGTCCGAGCCGGCGAGGATCTCCTCGAAGTCGCCACGGCTGCGGGTCAGCACTCCGCTGAGCTCGGGGCGCATGCCGGTGATCGCCTCGACCTGCCCTGCGCGGGCCTCGAGCAGCTCGGCGAAGGCGGCGCCGACGGTGCCGTGCCCGAGGAGGCCGATGCGGAAGTGGTCAGCCAACGTCGCGGGCCTCGAGGTCGTCGTAGGTCTCGCGGCGCACGACCACGCGGGCCTGCCCGTCGCGCGCGAACACGACCGGCGGGCGGGGCACGCCGTTGTAGCTGTTCGACATCGAGAAGCAGTAGGCGCCGGTCGCGGGCGTGACGACGACGTCGCCGGGCCGCGGGTCCGCCAGCTCGGCGTCGTAGGCGATCACATCGCTGGACTCGCAGTGCTTGCCCGCGAGATGGCAGCGCACGGTCCCCGGCGCCGTGATCCGGTCGGCGATGGCGGCCTCGTAGCGGGCGCCGTAGAGCATCGGGCGCAGGTTGTCCGACATGCCCCCGTCGACCGCGACCCAGGTCGAGACGTTGCGCTTGACCGTCTCGACGGAGTACAGCGTCACGCAGGCGTTGGCGACGAGCGCCCGGCCCGGCTCGTCGAGGACGCGCACGTCGGGCCCGAGCAGCTCGCGCACGGCGTCGACCTTCGCCGCGACGTAGTCCTCGATCGAGGGCGGGCGATCCTCGGCGGTGTAGACCGCGCCGAGCCCGCCCCCGAGGTTGACCGTGCGGAAGTCCCCCAGCGCGGCGATCGCCGCGACCGCGTCGCGGAACGGCTCGAGGTCCATGATCTGCGAGCCGATGTGCAGGTGCAGGCCGTCGAGATCCAGCCGGTCCGACGCCTGCACGCGCGCGATCGCGGCGGGCGCGTCGTGCAGCGAGAAGCCGAACTTCGTGTTCGGGCCGCCGGTCGAGATGCCGGGGTGCGTGTCGGGGCTGATCCCGGGCGCGATCCGCATCTGCACGCGCTGCCGCGCGCCCGGCGGCAGCAGCGCCTCGAGCCGGTCGAGGTCCTGCGCGTTGTCGAGCACGACGTCCCCGACGCCCGCGTCCAGGGCCTCGCGCAGCTCACGCTCGGACTTCGCGTTGCCGTGCAGGTGGATCCGGGCGGGGTCGAAGCCGGCGCGCAGCGCCAGGTGCAGCTCGCCGCCCGATGCGACGTCGCAGGCGAGACCGGCCTCGGCCATCAGCCGCAGCACCGCGCTGCATGGGAACGCCTTCGCGGCGAAGTGCACCTCGAAGCGGTCCGTGCGCGCGCGGAAGGCCTCGACGAACGCGTGGGCGCGAGCGCGGATGTCGTCCTCGACCACCACGTAGCAGGGCGTGCCGAACTCGCGCGCGAGCTCGACGGCGTCGCAGCCGCCCAGCTCGAGGCGGCCCGTCGGGGCGACGCGACTGCCCAGCGGATAGGCGTGCGAGAGCTGCTGCTGCGCGGCGGCCATGGCGCGCGAAGGCTACCTTCGCGGCATGCGCCCGCACCGCCCGCGCCCCGTGGAGGTCGAGCCGCCGGCCGAGGCCGGCGCCCGCGACGGGCTCGCATACGCGCTCTTCCTGCCGGACGGCGAGCCCGCGGGCGGCGTGGTGATCCTCCACGGCGCCGGATCGTGCAAGGAGAGCCATTTCGACTTCGCGCGCGCCTGCCGCGCAGCCGGCTTTGCGGCGGTCGCCTTCGACGCGCGCGGGCACGGGGCGAGCGAGGGCCCGATGGACGGCCGCGCGCTGCGCGACGTCGCGCGTGTGGCCGGCCTGCTGCCGGCGCAGGCGCCGCTCGCGCTGCGCGGCTCGAGCATGGGCGGCTGGTTCGCGCTCGTCGCCGGCGCCGCGCTCGACGCCGCCGCGGTCGTCGCGATCTGCCCCGCGAGCGCGGCGATGCTGCGCCGCGGGCTGGCGCAGCCGGGCCGCTTCACGTTCGCCGCCGACGCGCCCGCGCTCGCGAGCCTGCTGGCCGACCACGAGGACGAGGCTGCAGCGGCCACGCTGCGCGAGCGCCTGCTGCTGCTGCACGCCGAGGGCGACGAGCAGGTCCCTGTCGACCACTCGCGCGCGCTGCACGCGTCCGCGCCGGGCAGCCGCCTCGTCGCCGTCCCGGGCGGGCACCACCGCTCGGTGCAGCACGACCCGGAGCTGCAGGCGCTCGCGCTGCGCTTCTTGCAGCGGCGCTTCGCTACGGCAGCTTGACGGCGCCGCTGGTGGCGCCGGAGACCGTGCCGCTGACCTGCGTGGTCGTCTGCTGCAGCGTGGAGGTGGTGCTCTGCACGATCTGGTCGACGGTCTGGCCGACCGCCGCGACGGTCTGGGCGGCGTCCTGCCCGGTCGAGGTCACCGCGCTGCCGGCGCTCGGCGAGACCGGCTGGAGCGCGGAGCCGGCGCGGCTCGTCGTGTCCGAGACGGCCTTCGAGACCGGCTGCGTCACGCCGCTGACGGGACCGCCGCCGCTGCCGCCGCTCGGCGGCGCGGGCGTTCCGGACGAGCCCGAGCCGGAGCC